>JAZFSR010000154.1:0-4493 GCA_036446295.1 Candidatus Aminicenantaceae bacterium | reverse complement strand
GTCTGGCCAGGCAGAGATAGGGGATCTCAATGGTTTTGTAGCCTTTTTTTCTTGTGCGGTGGATGAGATCGATAAAATATTCCCCATAATCCCCTTTTAAAGGAATCTCCTCGAGAATTGATTTTTTAATCATGATGAAACCGCTTGTATAATCCTTAAAAGATGAATCGAGAATTGTTTGAATGAAGCGGTTAAGGCATAAGCTCAGTATATAGGAGAGGACAGTGTCCGTGCTCCCTGTGCGGATCTCGACTCCACCTCCTTTGATAAAACGGGAGGCTACGGCCGCATCAAATCCCTCGTCAATTTTATTCTTAAGTACTTTAAGTTTTTCCGGAGGCATGGAGAGGTCGCAATCCATCCAGGCCACAATATCGCCGGCCGAGGCCTTGATGCCGTCTGTCAAAGCCGATGTGAGGCCTCGTTTATTCAAACGCCGGATTAGGCGAAGGTTTGGGTATGTTTGAGTTAATTCTTCTACTATTTGCCAGGTGCCGTCCGGAGAGTTGTCATCGACGACCAAAATTTCTGTGTTTTGGTCGAGATGTCTGAAAATATTTTCAATCAGAACGACAATATTCTCCTTTTCATTATAGGTCGGCAGGACAACGGAAACTTTCTTTACAGTGCTATTGATTTGATTCATTTATTTAGGTATTGATTATTGCCATTTTTACCATTCCGGACCTTTAAATGCAAATCGTACCCGGGTGAGGCAAGGTCTTCTTTTCTCGTAATATTTTCTTGCAACTTTTTTCTGCTATAATACGTCTATTAAGTTGACTTATTAGAGGAGAACGAAATGAAAAAAATCACTTTGTTATTTACCCTAACTGTTTTTGTTTTGGCTGCGGCTACAGGGCTGATGTTCGGTCAGAGTGTGGACCTGAGCGGAACCTGGGTGGGGGAGACAGAGATTCCCGATGCGATTGAACCTGATGTGATGACTCTAGTGATCGCAAAAGAGGACGGAGAATATTCTGCGAAGTTATCAGATTCCATGGGGATGCTTGATAACACCGAGTGTGAGGACATCGAATTTATAGAAGGCAAACTCACATTCAACATGGAGGCCCACACAGGAGAAGAATTTTTAACCGTCTTTATCACTGTCAAAGTTGAAGGTGATACGATGACCGGCTTTTGGGAGACCGAAGATGGTCAAACAGGTTCGATTGAACTGACAAAAAAATAATCTTTATCTAATATTTTTAGTGGGCGGTTCTGGTTCGAACCATGATCTCTTTACATCCCTCCTGTATATTATAGAGAGAGGATGGCGTGCATTTTTAGCAAAGGGGGATTTTGAGATTCGTGGCATCGCTTTCGCGACAATGGGCGGTGGGAAAACCGCCCGATGGTGCTTCCATCCTCTCTCTTTTTTATTCAATCTCTTCTAATATTGTCAGAATTGACTCTCTTGACGATCATCTATTATTAACCCCGCATAAACGCTTGTGTATTACTAAATATAGGCCATAATTTTCAGAAGTAAAGTATTATTTCAATGTTTTTTTTTCTGGGAGGATTATTCACGAGTCGAGTTTGACCAGATGCGAGGCGCAACACGTGAAGTTTATCACGAACGATCGCAAAGAGTCTGGACAAATCAAGGAATATTGAATAATAATAACCGTAAAGAATATGAGCAGTGAAAAAATGAAAAGAGTCTATATAATTTTATCTGTTTTTCTTTTATTTGTGTTTGTCTCATGTCAGAGTGATTTCCCCTCTTTATCCACAGCAAAACCGGAAAGAGTGGGCATGTCCTCCGTTCATCTGGCTTTGCTTGATGACATCATCCAAAAAGCTGTAAAAAACAAAGATTTTCCAGGAGCGGACATTCTGGTGGCACGGCGGGGAAAAGTTGTTTTTCGAAAGGTCTATGGTGACAGCCAGTGGATTCCGGAACGGGTGTCCTTGAAAAAATCGATGATGTTTGACCTGGCATCCATCACCAAACCGGTGGCCACGGCGACATCGATAATGATACTTGTAGAAAGAGGAAAGATACGATTGTGGGACAAAGTTAAGGATTATATCCCGGAATTTTCCGTCTATGTCGATAAGGATGGCCGAACACACGAGGATGCCCGTCTCTGGCATTTACTGACTCATACTTCGGGACTTCCCCCTTATTGCGATGCGCAGGAGATCGAGGACAAATATGGAGCTCCATGTCCTGTGGACATACTCGTCGATCATATCGGACAGCTGGAAAAAACAAACGCTCCTGGAACGGAGTTTCATTACAGCTGTTTGGGTTATATCTCACTGGCAAGAATAGTCAAAATTGTTACGGGACAATCGATTGCCGAGTTTTCAAAAGAGAATATCTTCGATCCCTTAAGTATGACCCACACGACTTATATCCCTTCGGACGAGTTCCAAACACTCTGTGTTCCCACAGAAGTCACAGACGGGGTACCTCTTACAGGTGTTGTTCATGATCCTCTGGCTAAACTTCAGGGGGGGATCTCGGGAAATGCCGGTCTGTTTTCAACGGCGGATGACCTGGGGGTATTTGCCCAGATGATGTTAAATGGGGGACAGATCGGGACAAAGAGAATTTTGAGTCCACTATCGGTCGCGAGGATGACATCGGTTTTTCCTGAAGTTAAATTTGCAGGACGTGGTTTAGGCTGGGATCTTAATTCTGCTTATTCCACCAACGGTGGGGATTTGTTTGGAGAACTCTCTTATGGACATACAGGATACACGGGAACGTCCATCTGGATAGATCCTGAGACTCAGACTATTGTCATTTTTCTCACAAATAGGGTTCATCCCGATGATTCCGGGGCGATCGTTTCGCTTAGAAGCCAGGTTGCAAATATTGTTGCCGGTTCTATAAGGTGACATGAAAGATCTCCTGACAGACATAAAAAAACTGGGGCGAATCCAGGCATTTGGAAAAGATGAAATTTTGTTTAATGCAGGAGACTCGGCAAATGGATTCTATTACGTGCAATCCGGAGAGGTCCGGATTTTCCGGATGGACTATCAGGGAAAGGAAGTCGAAGTTGTCCGCCTCAATCCTGGAGATTTTTTTGGAGAGGCCGTTGTTTTTGTTGCGGATAAATTCCCTGCATTTGCCCAAGCGGTCATGAATACGAAAACTCTTTTTTTCTCGAAAAATACGATCTTTCAACACATTGATAAAGATCCCTCGATAGCCCGATTTTTCATTTCTCTTCTGGCCAGAAAATGCATCGTCCTTAATAAAAGGATTGAAACTCTTGAATTGAGGACAGTCCGGCAGCGTTTGGCCCAGTTCATCCTGTCGCAATATCAAGAACAGAAGTCTGAAGTGATTGTCCTGAACATGAAAAAGGTCGAATTAGCCAGGTCTATCGGAACGATTTCTGAAACGCTGTCCCGTTGTCTTAAACAGATGCAGGAGGACAATCTCATCGAGGTGCATGGCCGGGAAATTCGAGTCAAAGATTCAGTAAAGCTCAAACAAGAACTTCTCTAATAGAAGTCGGATGGAACCCTTACGTGTCCTGCCTCCCTCGCATTAAAAATGCGAGTAGAGACAGAGACACGACGTCCATCCGACTCTTCTGTGGAAGGGGATAAATCTCTGTAAGTTTAAATAAATCTTAGAGTCGAACCCGAGGCATTCTAAATAAAAAATAGAAGTGTAACTTGACTTAAGTCAAGGAATATAGGATTGGGCTGTTTTACTATAGGGGTGCACTTAAAAATTAACGATCCAAGGAGAAGATAACGATGGCGAAAAGACAAATAATTGTGATTGATAGGGATTTGTGTAACGGCTGCGGGCTCTGCCTTACTGCATGTGCCGAAGGTGCCTTAGTGTTGGATGAGGAAAACAAAGCCGTCCTGGCCAAAGAAATATTTTGTGATGGACTGGGGGCCTGTTTGGATGTCTGTCCGACAGATGCGCTCAAGGTTATCGAGAGGGAAAGTGAAGACTATGATTCTCAAGCCACTTTTGAACATGTGTTGAAAACAAGAGGAGAAGATGCCGCCTCCAAGGTTCATGGAATCCAGCCGAAGGCTCAGGCTCCCTTTTCTGCACACACAGGATGTCCGGGAAGTATGGCGCAAGAGATACAAAAAACTCCGGCCGCACAAGAAAACAAATCCGTTTCCGGAGATTCGGAATTGAGTCAGTGGCCCATTCAGCTCCATCTCGTTTCTCCCCTTGCGCCATACTTTAATGAATCCGATCTTTTGATCGCAGCGGATTGTACGGCCTTTGCTTTGGGGAGCTTTCATCAGGACCTGCTCAAAGGTAAGAAAGTGATTATTGCCTGTCCGAAACTCGATGAAACATCTCCCTATGTGGAAAAAATCTCTGAAATTCTCAAGAACAATACAATTTACTCCTTGACAGTAGCCATCATGGTTGTGCCCTGCTGCACCGGTCTCTATCATATGGTGAATGAGGCCGTTGAACTTTCCGGGACAAACGTCAAAATAAAGAAGATTGTTATCGGTATTGACGGCCAGATTCAGTCATA
>JAZFSR010000153.1:0-3175 GCA_036446295.1 Candidatus Aminicenantaceae bacterium | reverse complement strand
AAGCCTCAGTTCTACTTGCTATTTTCTCGAGAAAATGACAGCGGTATTATTTATTATTAAAAAAAATAAATAATAAGTCAAAATATTTGCATCTTTCAAAATTTTTTTATACAATCTATCCCTTTATTAAAGGCAAATGGTAGAAATATTATTAGTTTTTTCTGTGTTCGGGCTCTTGTCATTCATTATGGTCATTGTGAACAAGATTCTCGGGCCCAAAAAATCAACTCCAATTAAAGACTCTCCGTTTGAGTGCGGGAGTCCTTATCTTCAAGATTCCATCTATCCAGTTCCTATCAAGTATTATCTTGTTGCTTTCCTTTTCCTTCTCTTTGATGTCGAAGTTGTCTTTTTCTTTCCTTGGGCATTGGTTTTTAAAAAATTGGGATCTTCTGCCTTGCTCATTATGTTCGCCTATGTCCTCATTCTGGTTGTCGGATTCGTTTATGCCTGGAAAAAAGGAGCTTTTCAGTGGGAAGAATAAAGCCGAGACACCATTATCCCGAAGAGCGAAAATATAAAGGCAGTTTTTTTGCGACTAAATTAAACTATGTAATCGGATGGGGAAGAAAATTTTCTATTTTTCATTATCCGTTCATTACCGCATGCTGTGGAATGGAATACATGTCGGCCGCCTGCGGTCACTGGGATTTTGACCGCTTTGGCGTTGGAATGACAACATTTTCCCCACGTCAATCAGATATGCTTTTTGTTGTCGGTACAATTTCCCATAAAGAAGCTCCCGTACTTCGGACTGTTTATGAACAGATGTGCGAGCCTAAATGGGTTATCGCCTGTGGAGCTTGCACTCTTAGTGGTGGAATTTACGATAACTATGCGGTTGTCCAGGGAATCGATAAAATTATTCCGGTCGATGTTTTTATTCCGGGATGTCCGCCACGTCCGGAGACAATCCTGGATGCCATCGAAAAGCTACAAGACAAAATTCAATATCAACAACAAGATTGGCGATGGAAATCGAAAAAGTAATCAACGAACTTAAAGTCAAGTTTAAAGACGACATTACAGAGTTCTCTATCCAATTTGGGGATCATGTCATCCGAATAAAAAGAGAATCCCTTCAGGATATTGTCAGATTTCTCAAAAAAACACCCCATAACTTTTCTATGCTTTTAGACCTGACATGTGTGGATTATATAGGAGAAAAGCTGCGTTTTGAGATGGTCTATCATCTTTATTCCATATCGAATAAAAATCGCCTGAGATTAAAAATTAGACTCGATGAGAATGACCTCAAGATAGATTCATTGACTTCCTTCTGGGGAAATGCCAATTGGCTGGAAAGGGAAGTCTTTGATATGTATGGTGTCCGTTTTAACGGTCATCCGGATTTGAGAAGACTGTTTATGTATGATGGATTTGAAGGTTATCCACTGCGTAAAGATTATCCTCTGCGCAAACGCCAACCGATCATCCCAATGAGAAATGAAGATGCCGACTAGACTGCAAAAAGAAGCCAACAAAGAAAACCTCCTCATCAATATGGGGCCCTCTCATCCAGCTATGCATGGGACTATCCGAATTATGCTGGAGCTGGATGGAGAGAAAATTCTCAATTCAGAAGTTGAAGTGGGGTATCTCCACAGGGGATTTGAAAAAACCTGTGAAGACAAAACATATTTCAATCTCCTCCCGTATACCGACAGGCTAAACTATGTCTCTCCTTTGATTAACAATCTCGGTTATGTGATGACGATGGAGAAGATGCTTGGCATCGAAACCCCTGAACGGTCGCAGTACATCCGAGTGATTTTGTGTGAACTTTCGAGGATATCCGACCACCTTACAGCTCTGGCCGCTATGACCATGGAGTGCGGTGCTTTTACAGCTTTTCTCTATTACATCCAGGCACGTGAAGAATTATGGAATATTATCGAGCAGACAACCGGCGCACGGATGACAACATCCTATATCAGAATAGGAGGAGTAAGGGCCGATCTCCACCCCGATATAAAAATACAGTTAGAAAAGGCCACAAAAATTAACCGCCGTGTTCTCAAAGATAATCACGGCCTACTCGATAAAAACAGAATCTGGATTAACCGGACTCGGGATGTAGCTGTTGTCAGTCCCAAGATGGCGGTCAATTACGGTTTTGCAGGGCCATGCCTTAGAGCTTCTAAGGTCAATTACGATGTGCGAAAAGCTCAACCTTATCTTGTGTATGATCAACTGGAATTTGAAGTGCCTTTGGGAGATAACGGGGACAATTATGACAGATACCTTGTCAGGATGAAAGAAATGGAGCAGAGTTTGAGAATTATTGAGCAGTGCATGAATTTAATCCCTAAGTCGGCAGGACCAGAGGAGCTCATGACAAAAGGCCTTGAGCCTGCAGAGGCTATCAAAGTATCCAGGAAAAAACGTTTAGAAGATACCATAAAGCTATCACCGAACCTCGAAGGATCTGAAAAAGTCAAATACCCGGGCATTTTGACCGGGGATAAAAAATACATCGTGCCTCCCAAGGAAGATACTTACTCTTCCATCGAAGGGCTGATCCATCACTTTAAATTCTTCATGAAAGATCATGGTATCAGGCCTCCGAAAGGGGATGTTTATTTTTCAGTCGAAGGTGGAAATGGGGAAGTCGGTTATTATATTGTATCGGACGGTACGGACAAACCTTTCCGGCTTCATCTCAGAGGACCTTGTTTCCACATCGTTTCAGCATTGGAGGAGATGATCAAAGGTCACTATGTCGCCGATGTCATCCCCACTTTCGGTTCCATGAACATGATAGGAGGAGAGTTAGATAGATGAACCTTGAATTCTCGGATAAGACTAAAAAAGAAGTGCAGAATATCATTGCGCGTTATCCGCAAAAAAAGGCCGCCCTGCTTCCTATCCTTCATGTAGCTCAGCAGGAATTCGGGTTCATCGGTGAAGATACAGAGCGTATGGTGGCCGGTCTTTTGGATATCAAACCCATTCAGGTCAGAGAAGTTGTCACATTCTACACAATGTACAACCGCCGGCCAGTGGGGAAATACCATATTCAGGTCTGCTCAAATCTGACATGCACTCTTTTGGGAGCCGAAAGTCTGCTTGATTACCTCAAGAAAAAACTCAACATAGGCCTGGGAGAGATCACGGAAGATAAAAAAATCATGATTTCTTCTGTGGAATGCCTTGGTGCATGTGAACAAGCCCC
>JAZFSR010000152.1:0-3146 GCA_036446295.1 Candidatus Aminicenantaceae bacterium | reverse complement strand
AAGGATTCAAATTCAATTTATTATCAGCCCAGCGGTATTGACATTTCATCCCCATTTTGCTAAGAAGATGAAATCGAAACGAAACTATTTTTTAGGACTTAAATTTTGGCTACTGACGAAGGAATTGTAACAGCACTCCACTCCACCACAGCGTGTGTGAAGACAAAAAGAACAGGCGCGTGCGAATCGTGTGCTTCAAAAGATGCCTGCTCTACACTGGGTGGGAGTTAGGAGATGGAAGTTCAAGTGATTAACCCGGTAGGAGCCATGGTGGGAGATCGGGTGGTCATCGGTTTTGAAACCGAGTCTCTTATCAGGGTTTCACTTCTTTTATATATCTTCCCGATATTCAGCATGATTTTGGGTGCGGTTATCGGCCACAAACTTGCAACTATTGTTTCTTGGAACCAATCCGGCTTTTCAGCAGTTTTTGGATTTTTATTTCTGTTTTTTGCATTGGTAATCGTTAAATTTACAGGAGATAAACTCACTAAAAAAGATAAATATCATCCTAAAATCATTCGCATTTTGACCTGAGAACCTGTTTGCGTTCCCGGAGGCTGAAAATGTGAATACAATGCAATCAAAACTCCTCGAGTCATCAACTATATATAGTCATCTGATGTTCAAATCGAATCTGATTCGGGTTTAAATTGGAGGCTATCACGATGTCGGAAAAAGCCTTTGTATCTTCACGGAATGTGGTGACACTCACCTGCTCCAAGTGTTCTAAATCAAAGACAGTCGACGTTTCCAAATTTATGGACCATGCCACCGAAGTGAAAATTAGAGCGAAATGCTCCTGTGGAAATATCCTTCGCATTACCCTCGATAGAAGAAAATTTTATAGGAAAATTACAAATCTGCCAGGAGTCTATATTTCTGAAAAAGAAGGAACACGCGGACAAATAACCGTAATAGATCTCTCGATGGGCGGTCTGAAATTCAAAGTCAATGTGAAACCTGCCTTCAGCGTTCATGACCAGCTTTTGGTGGAATTTCATCTAGATAACAAATCCAGATCCCTGATCCGGGAATGGGTGATCGTCAGAAGTATAGTTGATCTTCAGGTCGGCACGAAATTTGTCTCTTTCGATCCTGCCGGATCGACGGAAAAAAATATTCATTTTTATCTCCTGGAGTGATCTACGCTCGCCTTTTTTCGATCCTTTAGCTCAATATATGTTTCAAAACTTTTACGTCCATGGGCTGAACCAGCCCTTCAAAATCAAATATAAGAGACGGGGGACAAGAACTTTTGGGCGGGGGAAAAGGGGGGGAATGAAAACATGGTGCGGGTGGGTGGGTTCAGACTCGCTCTACATAGAATATCACGATAAGGAATGGGGGGTTCCATCCCATGATGATCAAAAACTCTTCGAATTTATTATTTTAGAGGGTGTCCAAGCCGGATTGAGCTGGCAAACCATTTTGAAAAAGCGGGGAAATTATCGAAAAGCATTTAATGGATTTGATCCTCAAAAAATTGCAAGATACGATGCCACCCGGATCAAAGAACTGCTTTTAGACAGTGGCATCATCCGGAATCGGCTTAAGGTTGAAGCTGCTGTTCAAAATGCCAAGGCGTTTTTGACGGTTCAGAAAGAATTCGAAAGTTTTGACGCTTACATATGGAGATTCGTCCATGGGAAGCCTGTGATGAACAGATGGAAAGAACTCGAAAAGATCCCTTCAAAGACCAGCGTATCTACTGCAATGAGTCGGGATTTGAAAGTTAAGGGTTTTAAATTCGTCGGCCCTATTATTTGTTATGCATTCATGCAGGCCGTGGGGATGGTCAATGATCATACAGTAGATTGCTTTCGATATCAGGAGATAAAAGCGGCAATCGGAATCGAAGGGGAGTGAGATAGAAGGAGAATGGATACCAATGAATAAATATCCATTTTGTGGTGGCACTCACAGTATCGATTTTGTTTCAACCCGCTTTGTGGGCATCGACGGTGTTTCCTTGTAAAATCGGGCAAGTATGGCCGGCGAAACGCCGATAAGAAATAAAGAAACCAACATCCAATTTCTTACTGTACAATAGAAGATGCCTTCTCTTTCCCATCGCCTGGGAGATGTTTGAACTTTTGAGGATATAATGGCAATTTTCCCGCCGCTAATTTTTATCCGTCTGATCAGGTCGACATCTTCCATTATCGGGATTTCTCGGAAACCTCCAATTTGGTGAAAGAATTTTCTTTTTATAAAAATGACCTGATCACCATAGGGCATGTTCATGATCCGGGACCTGATGAACACCATCTTTTCAATGATTCGAAAGGCGACTTTTTGGGATCGAATCCCCAAGTCAAACGCGCCGACAACCACATGCTGATGATGCAGTGTGTTACGAATTCTTTCGAGTGCATGATGTACCATTGTCGTGTCTGCATGCAGAAAGATAAGGATATCTCCTTTTGCAATGTCTGCCCCTTTGTTCATTTGGGACCCGCGGCCTTTTTTTGCCACTTCCTTTTTTACACGGCTATCTGTTATGGCTTGTATCGTATCCATTTGAGGATTTCCATCAATAACTATAATTTCAGCGTGTTGAGAGAATTTTAAATGGTAAAGATGCTCGATGGTCTGATTGATGGTTGATGATTCCCCAAGCACAGGGATGATGATGGATAGCTGATATTTCATATCGATACAGCACTGATAGTTTTGTTTACTATTGTAGCAGAATCGATTCCTTTTTCAACCCCTGTCCTTAAGTGATCATCATTTTCATTGAGAAAGCGTGTAAGATAGAAGATCGATTCAGGGGTTACGCTCAAATAAAATCGTATCCTCGTTTGGCACAAGGAACAGTGAAATGGTTCAATGATCGAAAGGGATACGGTTTCATTAATCAAGAAGAGGGTCAGGATGTATTTGTCCATTTCTCTTCCATAGATGGAGCCGGGTTCAAGTCACTATCCGAAGGTGATCAAGTGAGTTTCGATGTGGAGGAGAGTGACCGTGGGCCCGAAGCCAAGAACGTCAAAAAGGTGTAGTCCATAAGATTTTTTGGGGCATCGGTTGTTTTTTGCCTGGGTGCCCTTTTTATGTCGTCGGCTCGATATAAGAATTAATTCTTCCCACCCAGAACCCCTCTTTTTTCTCTTTATAATGAAGTTTCCTTCATTTTCTTA
>JAZFSR010000151.1:0-2392 GCA_036446295.1 Candidatus Aminicenantaceae bacterium | reverse complement strand
AGGACATCCATGATATCCTCGCCTGGCAGAGCATCAGAAGTCCGGTCGTTTCCAATAATGGCCGCTGGTTTGCTTACAGGCTCAGTCCTGCTGAAGGAGACGGTGAAGTTTTCATCAAAGACACACAAGGAGAAAAGGAATATACATTCCCGATTGGTGAAGGACCACGGTTTGCTTCAGGCGAAATAGCCTTCTCCGAAGATTCAAAATGGGCGGCATTTTCTGTTTATCCCACAAGAAATGAAGCAAAAAAATTGAAAAAACAGAAAAAACGTATCTACAACAACATCTCACTGCTCAATCTCTCTACCGGAGACAAACTCGATTTTGAGAAGGTTCGCCGATTTATCTTTTCCGAGGAAAATCCTTCATGGATCGTCTTTCACAAATATCCTCCGGAAGGCCAAGCCAAAGAAGAGGATAAATGGAAGGGGTCCAACCTGATCCTCTATGAACTGGCCACAAAAAAAGAACTCAATATCGGGAATGTTTCCGAGTTCGCTTTCAACAAGTCTGGTCAATGGCTGGCATGGATCATTGATGCTCATGGACAGAGCGGCAACGGCGTCCAGATCAGAAACATGAAAACGGGAGCTATTCTCCCTCTAGATACTGATAAAGCAAATTACAGCCGTCTAACTTGGACAAAAAAAGGAGACGGATTGACCGTACTCAGAGGAAAGGAAGATGAGGATTTCGAGGATAAACTCTACAGTATTGTAGGCTTCACGCAGTTTACCTCCATATCACCAAAAAAAGTCATTTTCGATCCTAAAGAGGACACGAGTTTTCCTGAAAAAATGACGATCAGTCCCAACCGAACCCCTGTCTGGACAGAAGACTTTTCCGCTCTCATCTTCGGCATCCATGACCTCAAAATCAAAGAGAACAAAAAAGATAAACCAGAAGATGAAGAGAAAGACGAGGATCCGGAAGAAATCGAAGCCGAAGAAGAAAAATCTCCCTCAAAACCTAAAGTTAAACCTAAAACACCTATCGATAAAGAAGATCTTCCCGATGTCGTGATCTGGCACTGGAAAGATAACCGTATGCAGTCTCAGCAGCAGGTCCAGGAGAGCCGGGATAAAAACTACAATTACCTGGCAACTTACCTCATTCAAACAAAAACATTTATCAGACTGGCCGATGACACCATGAGAGGTGTCTCCGTAGCCCCGAAACAATTGTGGGCTCTTGGGTTTGACAACCGGGAGTATGAGCTGACAGGGAACCTCGAAGGACGCCGCTACCAGGACGTCTTTGTGGTCAGCATGAAGACGGGAGAACGAAAATTGGCACTCAAAAAATTCCGGTGGTCTACTTTACTTTCTCCCAACGGCACACATTTTCTCTTTTACAACAAGGGACAGTACCACACCTATGAGATGGCCACAGGAAAAACAGTCAATATCACTCAGGAAATTCCCACTTCCTTTATAAATACGGAAGACGACCATAACGTGATTGATCCCCCCATCCGCCCCATCGGATGGGTCAAAGACGGGGTGTCCGTTCTCCTCTATGACAACTGGGACATCTGGAATGTTCCCGTTCATGGAGGCAAGGGCGTTAATCTTACAGTCAACGGAAAAACAGACGGCATCCGTTACCGAAGCCGCTACCGCCTGGATCCGGACGAAGAAGGCATCGACCTTAAACAACCCGTCTATCTCGGACCTTATGGGGAATGGACGAAAAAAGCCGGGATCGGACGGATCGACAAGGGGAAACCCGGTGTTAAAATGCTGCTCTGGGAAGACGCGTCTTTTTCACTAAGAAAAGCAGAAGATTCAAATGTCTATCTCTACACGAAGGCGACTTACAAGGATTCCCCCGATTACTATGTGACCGATGCCAACCTGAAAAACGGAAAAAAAATTACAGACGCCAATCCACAGCAGAAAGATTTCCTCTGGTCCTCGGGATCCAGACTTATTGATTATGAAAGCGCCAGGGGAGATAGACTTCAAGCCGCACTCTTTTTGCCGGCTAATTATGAGGAAGGCAAGAGCTATCCTACAATTGTCTATATTTACGAAAAAGTTTCCCAGGGGCTTAACCGGTATTATGCACCCACGGCTTCCGGATTCAACAAGTCTGTCTATACCAGCAGAGGCTACGCAGTTCTGATGCCCGATATTGTCTATAAGATCAACGACCCGGGAATGTCCTCCGTATGGTGTGTTGTGCCCGCCGTTGAAGCCGCCATTGCGACAGGTGTTGTGGACAGAGAGAATGTCGGTATCCATGGTCACTCCTGGGGAGGGTATCAGTCCTCCTTCCTGGTCACACAAACTGATATTTTCAGTGCCGTTGTCACAGGAGCTCCGCTGACAAATATGATCTCCATGTACAGCTCTATTTATTGGAATTCGGGCAGTGCCAATCAAGC
>JAZFSR010000150.1:0-8170 GCA_036446295.1 Candidatus Aminicenantaceae bacterium | reverse complement strand
CGGATGAATGGATTGTATCGCGAACCGGTATCAAGGAAAGAAGAATCGGTTCTGAAGACCAGGCCACCTCTGATCTTAGTGTGATTGCCTCTCAAAGGGCTCTGAAAGATTCCGGGTTAACAATCAAGGATATTGATCTGATTCTGCTGGCCACATCCACTCCGGATACAATTTTTCCTTCCACTGCTTGTTGGGTTCAAAAGGGATTGGAAGCTGATCATATTCCGGCACTGGATGTGTCAGCCGGGTGCACGGGCTTGCTCTACGCTATGATTATCGCTGAAGCCATGATATTAAATGGGACCGTTCAAAGGATTCTTCTCATTGGTGCTGAAATGTTGACGAAAGTTATGAACTGGGAGGACCGGAATACCTGCGTCCTTTTTGGGGATGCGGCCGCAGCCTTGGTTCTAGAAAAGAGTAATGATGAATCCGGGATGCTGTCTTATTACTGGAGAGCTGACGGGAATCTCGGGGGACTTCTCTCCCTGCCTGGCGGTGGGTCAAGGCATCCAGCGACTCCGGAAATGTTGGAACAGAAACTGCAGTTTCTCCAGATGAAAGGGAATGAAGTATTCAAGCATGCCGTAAAAAGAATGGGAGAAGCCGCACTGGCTGCGCTCAAAAAAGCCGGTCTAACGACAGATGATATCGATTACTTCATACCGCATCAAGCCAATATCCGGATCATCGAAGCCACAGGGAAACGACTCAAGATTCCTGCGGAAAAAGTCTTCATAAACATTCAAAAATACGGAAATGTCTCTGTAGCCACAATTCCAATCGGCCTCCATGAGCTAAAAGAGCAGGGAAAACTCAAAAAGGGTGATATTATTGTCATGGATGCTTTTGGTGCAGGTTTCACCTGGGCTGCCATCACCTACAGGTGGTAATTTCCTTTTATCTTGTGCAGGGAGGAGAAAGTGCCTATAATTACTATTGAATGGATAGGTTTTGTGAGGAGTTCAAAATGAAGAGAAATAAGTTAATTGTCCTCTCTTTTGCTCTAGTCCTGTTTGTCAGCTCAGTTTCAGGTCTTCTCTTTGCACAGGAGGCCCCTGCTAAGGATGCTCCGGATTTCACTCTGACCGATCTCGATGGAAACACAATTTCTCTGTCAGAACTGGAGGGTGAAGTCGTATTTCTTAATTTCTGGGCGACCTGGTGCACTCCCTGCAAAAAGGAAATGCCTTACCTTAACGAGGCCTTTGAAACATACAAGGATAAGGGTCTGAACATCATCGGGATTTCTATTGATCGGCTCGAGAAAACCGTCAAGAAGTTTCTAGCAAAAAAGGAAGTGCTCTATCCCGTAGCTATGGGTTCACAGAAATTTCTCAGGGATTACGAGATTGCTCGCGTGATTCCAGTGACAGTCATCATCGATAAAAAGGGAAAACTGCGGTACAAGTTGATTGGCGAAATGGAAAAAGAAGAGATCGAAAGATATATCCAGGAATTGATTAACGAAGGTTAAAATGATAGGTGCAGAAAATGTTTCGATAATTATGGCACTTTTGGCAGGATTGGCATCCTTTCTCTCCCCCTGTATTCTACCCATGATCCCCTCCTATTTGGCGTTTATCACAGGCATTTCTCTGGAAGAGCTGTCGCAGGATCAAAACCTGAAAAAAGTGAGGAAATCGGTTATTACCAATTCCCTGTTTTTTATCCTGGGTTTTTCTATTCTCTTTATCGCAATGGGGGCCTCGGCGACATTTTTAGGAAAATTTTTATCCAGGAATATCAGATGGCTTGAGATTATAGGGGGATCACTGGTTGTCATTCTCGGGCTGCATTTTGCCGGACTGTTCAAGATAAAATTTTTGGATCGGGAAAAAAAGATACATCTAAATAAAAAACCGCTGGGATTATTTGGTACAGTTCTTGTCGGAATGGCTTTTGGAGCCGGCTGGACCCCATGTGTTGGGCCGATCCTGGGAAGTATTCTGACTATGGCCGCAGCGACACAAGATATCGCAAAAGGCATTATCCTGCTCATTTCTTACTCTATTGGATTGGGAATCCCCTTCCTCCTCGCAGGACTCCTTATCCATAAATTCTTCGAGTACTTCAAGACAATCCAAAAGTACTTTCGAGTTATCACTCTGGTGGGTGGAATTCTCTTGGTCATCATAGGAATTTTATTGATAACCGGGTACTTTACGACTATTTCCTCTTTTCTCGGCGCATAAAAAGGATCAAACCAGGCTTTCTCCTAATTCGAGAGCCTGTTTATTGAGTGGGATGAGATGATGGTGCCGTTCAGGCAGAGTTTCACTGAGCGCAACGAGGAGGGATTCCTTCTTGACGATACCGTTGATTTTGATTAATGCCCCGAGAACAATCATGTTCATAACCTTAACGTTGTTTAATTCGTGATTGGCCTTCTCCACTGCAGGCAGAGCGAACACTTGGATATCTGAACGAGTTGGCGGCTGCTTGATGTTGGTGCATTCCCAAATGAATATGCCGCCGTTTTTCATTCGGGATTCAAACTTCTTGAGAGAAGGCAAATTGAGAACAACCCCCACATCATAGCGGCTTACAATGGGGGAAGAAATCGGCTGATCACTGATGTTGACCATACAGTTAGCCGTGCCGCCCCTCATTTCCGGTCCGTAGGAAGGCATCCAGCTGACCTCTTTCCCTTCTTTCATGGCCGCATAGGCGAGGAGTGTTCCCATGGACAGGACTCCTTGACCTCCAAATCCGGCAAAGATCATTTCTAGCAGCATTTTAGCTCCTCTCCGGTTTTTTGAATACTCCAAGAGGAAAATAAGGGAGCATTTTCTCCTTCACCCAGTCTAAAGATTCTTCCGGTGTGCATTTCCATCCGGCCGGACAATTTGACGCCACTTCAATAAACGTGGTTCCAAGGCCTAAAATCTGGTATTCAAAGGCATTCTTTAGCGCTTTTTTTGTCTTTCTGGTGTGTGCCGGAGTATCGCAGCTGACTCTTTCCACATAAGCCACCCTATCAAATTGGGAGACCATTTCGGCCATTTTGAGCGGCATTCCGGTCGTCGATGGGTCCCGGCCGTAGGGACTTGTCGATGTTTTTTGTCCTTCTAATGTGGTCGGAGCCATCTGCCCGCCTGTCATACCGTAGATCCCATTATTGATGAAAATAAATGTAAAATTTTCTCCGCGGTTGCAGGCATGCAGAGTTTCGGCTAAGCCGATTGCGGCCAGGTCACCATCCCCTTGATAAGAAAATACGATCCGGTCAGGAAGCATGCGTTTGATGCCGGTGCTTACGGCTGCCGCACGGCCGTGTGCCGCTTCCTGCATATCGATATCCAAGTAATTGTAGGAAAACACAGAGCATCCAACCGGACAGACACCGACAATTTTATCTTGAATGTCCATTTCCTGGACCAGTTCCATCAGAATTTTATGCACGGTGGAATGAAAACATCCCGGACAAAAACTCATCCGTGTCGATAGGAGAGGCCCGGGCCTCTCATATATCAATTCGTAACCTTCTCTCATTCCAAACCTCCTTCATCACGGTGTTGTTTGATCTTTTCATAGACCTCATCCGGAGTGGGGATTATGCCTCCCATGCGCCCATAGAAGTGAACAGGTTTTTTTCCGCATACGGCCAGCTTGACATCTTCCACCATCTGACCCGCATTCATCTCGAGAGAAATGAAAAATTTGACATGATCTCGAGAGGCCATGTTTTCCAACTGATCGTAGGGAAATGGCCAGAGAGTGATGGGCCTGAAAAGGCCCAGTTTGATACCTGCATCTCTTCCCATATCGATTGTTTTTTTTGCTATTCGTGAACACAATCCAAAAGCCGTGATAATGATTTCTGCATCATCAGTCCTGTATTCTTCGAAGCGAACTTCATTGTCTTTGATGTTCGTGTATTTTTTTTGAAGCATCAAGTTTCTCTTTTCCATCTCTTCGGGCTCGATAAAAAGTGTCGTGAGGATATTCCTTTCCCTGTCCGGTGTTTTTCCGGTTGTCGCCCAGGGCTTATCCGGCCTGTATTCCATCCGAGAGGGGAGCACGACCTTTTCCATCATCTGGCCTATGGCTCCATCCGTGAGCAGCATGACGGGCGTCAGATATTTATCTGCGAGCTTAAATGCGAGAACCGTAAAATCGACCATTTCCTGCACCGAATTGGGGCCAAGGACGATCAGATTATAATCTCCATGTCCTCCACCTTTAACGGCCTGGAAGTAATCTCCCTGACCAGGCTGGACGGTTCCAAGGCCAGGGCCGCCTCTGACAACATTGACAAGCACACAGGGAAGCTCTCCACAGGCGAGGTATGATATACCTTCCTGCATCAGAGAAAATCCCGGTGAGGACGTTGTTGTCATCACCCGGGCTCCTGCGCCGGCTGCCCCATAGACCATGTTGATAGCCGCCACCTCGCTCTCGACTTGGATAAAAACGTAGTCGTGTTTGGGTTCTTCTCTTGCCAGATATTCAATGACTTCGGATTGAGGTGTGATCGGGTATCCGAAGTATCCTTGAAGTCCTGCCCGAATAGCCGCTTCTGCGAGGGCTTCATTGCCTTTCATTAATTTTGCTTCACCCAATTTTTCCTCCCCTTGATTAAGCTACTTTTTTAAAAACCTTGATGGCTGCGTCCGGACAGATGACAGAACAATTCAGGCAGGCGATGCACTTGTCTTCGTCAACCAGGTAGGCGTAGTGCAATCCGAAGGTATTGGTGTCCGATGTGTTGAGTGCTAAGCAGTCGGTCGGACAGTGCAGGACACACAAATTGCATCCTTTGCAGGTCTCTATGGATATTTCTACATATCCCTTAGCTGGCATTTCATCCTCCTAGTATTCGTGTTAGAGTTCGAATGACATGACTCTGTGCGAATGACACTGGATATTGACGGCCGCAGGCATAGAGGCGATATGACACGGGAAGGCCTCTACATGAACGGCCAGAGATGTGCACCGGCCTCCCATCCCCTGGGGTCCTATCCCCAGATTGTTGATTCGCTTGAGGAGTCTTTTTTCCATATCCGCATAAAACGGGTCTGCATTATGAGAGCCAAGAGGTTTTCTCAACAGGGCTTTTTTCGCTAAAAGGGCGGAGTATTCAAAATTTCCCCCCACTCCTACTCCCACAACGATGGGAGGGCACGGATTTGATCCAGCCTTGTCGGCCGTTTCAACAACAAAGTCTTCGACTCCTTGCTGTCCGGCTGCCGGTGCGAACATGCGGATAGCACTCATATTCTCTGCACCTCCGCCTTTGGCGATAAAAGTTAATTTAAAAACGTCTCCGGGTTCCAGTTCCCAATGAATAAAAACCGGTGTATTATCGCCGGTATTTTTTCTTCTGATGGGATCTTCCACTACAGATTTCCTGAGATAGCCTTCCTCATACCCTGCTTTGACACCCTCAATGATGGCTTCTTTAAGGCTTCCGAGTCCATCGTCCTTGTTCAGTGTGACATCCTCACCGATCTCTACAAAAAAAATAGCAAGGCCTGTGTCCTGACAAAGGCCCAATTTCTCTTTTTTGGCGATTTGTGCGTTCTCGAGAATTTGATCGAAAACAGCCCGCCCTGCCGGGGATTCTTCTTTGTCTTTCATCTCATTGATAACATTGACGACATCATCCTGAAGCACAAAGTTTCCAGTTTGGACAAGCTCTTTTATTTTGTCCCTGACTTCAGACAGAATAATGGTTTTCATAAAATACCTCCGGGAATTATATATTATAAATGGACATGAAATTTTAGTTTAGATTTAACTCAAATGTCTGTCAAGAATTTATTGGGTATTTAAATTTATGGCCAGTAACTTCATCTCGGTCATCTCATCTATAGCGTATTTTATGCCCTCTCTGCCAAAACCGGATTCTTTGACACCGCCGTAAGGCATGTGATCGATGCGGAATGTGGGAATATCATTGATGATAACACCTCCCACATCAAGTGTTTCGTAGGCCTGGAAAGCCTTATGGAGATTTTTTGTAAAGATCCCTGCCTGAAGACCGTATATCGAATTGTTCACTCCTTTGAGGGCCTCTTTAAAGTCTTTGTAGGGGGAGACAACAACTACTGGCGCGAAGGCTTCCTGGGAGGATATGCGAAGCTCCGGTTTAACATTCTCCAGGATTGTCGGTTCGAAGATATTTCCTTTTCTTAGACCCCCTGTTAATAGATGTCCACCTTGTTCAACGGCTTCATGAATCCATTCTTCCGTCTGTTGCGCGGCATCCGTGTTGATCATTGGACCGATATCCGTGTCTTCATCCAGAGGATTCCCTATTTTCAGCTTTTTTGCAGCCGCCACAAAATCAGTCATAAAACGGTCATAGATATTTTCGTGCAAGAAAATGCGCTGGATGGAGATGCATATTTGACCGGAATAAGAAAAGGCTCCCAGAAGAGTTCTGGATAGTGCAAAGTCTAGGTCTGTATCGGGTTCGAGGACGAGGGCTGCATTTCCACCTAGCTCGAGGGTCACTTTTTTCTTAAAAGCCTGTTTTTTCAGTGCCCAACCGATTTCCGGGCTTCCTGTAAAAGTGACTTTTTTGACTCTCTCGTCTTCAAGGAGGGGACTTGCATCTTCGTATCCACATGGAACAATGTTGATTCCTCCTTTGGGAAATCCACTTTCACATATTATCTCTCCAAGCAGAAGTGAAGTGATAGAGACTTGAGATGCAGGTCTTAGGACAAAAGTGTTTCCTGCGGCAATAGCAGGAGCCACTTTGTGCGCGACCAGGTTTAACGGAAAGTTGAACGGAGTGATTCCGACAACAACACCGATAGGAAACCGTCGGATGAGTCCCCATCTTTTTTTTGTCTGAGGGCTCCAATCGAGAGGGATGAGTTCTCCTTCTTGCCTTTTGGCCTCTTCGGCTGCCACTTGAAAAGTATTGGCCGCTCTATCGGTTTCAACACGGGAAGAGGTTATGGTTTTTCCTGCTGACAAGGTTATAGATTCGGCCAGCTCTTCTTTTCTTCGTTTGATCTCTGATGAGATATGGCATAAGATTTCGTACCGCTCGAAACTGGAAAGAGACTTTGTCTTTTCGAAGGCCGCATGTGCCGAATGGATGGCCTTTTGAACTTGTTTTTTATCGGCAAAATGAACAGCCGCAAAGACTTTCTGATCATAGGGAGATTTGAATTCCTTAATGATATGTCCATCTTCCCACAAGCCGTTAATCAGTAATTTGTAGTCCTTCATATTGTCTCTCCAGGTATGTTAACAATAATGCAAATTTTTCAGCATCACCGCGTCATGTTCCTGAATGGGGCTTTCACAGATCACCATGCCTTTGACATCTAAATCTTTGAGAGCCTGTATCCATTCGTCGTATTTGAAATCAGATTCTTTTAAATTAAGGTGCCTGATCTCGCCTTTGGCGCTGTACTCCACGCCGGATATATGGATGTGAAGGTCGGACAGGGATTCTTTCCCGAGTTTCCTAGAAATCTTAGTCAGGATTCTGTAGAATTCCAAGTAGCTGTTGACTTTGCCTTCTCGAGCATGGAGATGAGAAAAATCAATACAGGGAAGCAGGCCGTCGATCTCTCGGCATAGGAACAGAATTTCTTCAAGCGACCCGAATTGGGATTTTTTTCCCATGGTTTCGGCTCTAAGGCTCACGGGTGTTCTCTCTGATTTTAAAATAGAGACGATTTCTTCGATTCCTTTTTTTATTTTCAGAAATGCGTCTTCAGGGGACCCCTCCCCATAGTAACCGCAGTGAAAGACAACATTTTTGGCTCCACAAAGAGCGGCCAGTCTTGCTGAATTTAAAATGCGTTCTTGACTGACGAGCCATTTCCCCTTATCTGGAGAATTCAGATTGATGTAATAAGGTGCATGAACACTTAACCGGATGCCGAGTTTTTGGGCGGATTCTGCGATTTTTTTTGCCGTGTCACCGCCCATCTTAACGCCTTTGACAAATTCGACTTCCATGCAGTCCAGTCCAAGCTGGGCGATGTGTTTAATTCCTGCAAGCGATGAAGCCCCCGGGGAGGAATGCGGTACTCCTGCGGTGCCGAAAAGGAGTCTATCAGCACCGGTATTCATCGGCGTCTCCTGGATGGTCAAGGAATTCGTCGACGACTTTGAGGGCACAAAAATCACCACACATGGAGCAGGCCTCAGATTCAGATTTTCTTCTATTTCTTATTTCATCAAATTTTTCCGGATC
>JAZFSR010000149.1:0-8435 GCA_036446295.1 Candidatus Aminicenantaceae bacterium | reverse complement strand
ACACCTGCAATGTGAAATCGGGTTCGAGTAAAGAAGTTTAAGTGGTTTTCGGATCAGGGATAGGAGTTAGATTTCAAAAGAATGGATGGTTTAAAGTTTTCCCTTTCTATGGCCGACAAGACGACCCTTTCGTCCATGTAGAGCTAACGGTAGACGAAAATGAGCTTTTTTTACATCTGTTTCTTCAGCTTTAATCAGTGCAAACCGCACTAAAAATGGAGTGATGATTTCGTTTAAGAGTGTCTTAGCTACCACTGCACTCACTATCAAGCTGCCAAGTATAGGAGATATTGTATTCATCAAATCCTAATAAAATTGTGGTAAATTTCCCTTTGGCTTTCAATTCGTGGACTAAACTCAAGATAGCGGCCGGAGCGGTGGCCACCGAAACGGCCGCCAAAATTAAGGCAGCCGCTAAATAGGCATCTTGGAATCCCGCAGAAACAGCCCGGGGAACCAGAATTGGCAGGAAGGTGATGACGAGGATGAAGACAAAAACGAATGCACCCAAGGCTTGAAGAATAGTAACCCAAGCAATACTTTTCTTTAAATTTTTCAACATATCAAGCTGCAGCGCTCCGCCAATAGAAAATGCGATAATGGAGAGGGCTATATCTGTAACCAATCCCAATTGATCGTGAATCAATGCCTTAGAAAACAGCTTAAAACCGGAAGGCCCGAAGAGGACGCCGGCCATCATATAGCCAATGATCCGTGGCGCACCCAGCCAATTTGCAATCCTTCCTGCTGCCTGACTCAACAAAAACAGCAATCCAAAGTAGACTAAAATGTCTATATGCAGAGGCCATTGAAACCCTACGAAATGTTCCATGTTTTCTGTCCCTCAATAATACTGATTGGGATTCACAACAAATCCCTTTCTATTTTCCCTGATTGTCGTCCGCTGATATCCAGAAATAAGAGTATCACAGATAAAAAAGCCAGGTCAAAAAATTTTGAAGTAAAAAATTTAGTATTACTAAAAAATAATGACTTACTTCATTGATTTTTTCGATTTAGGCATTAAACTAGTATTGAGAAGTGCAGTGATAAAAAAAGTAACAAAAAAAACATTGGCTCTTTCCTTAGTCGTCTCGGCTTTTTTCATTCTTTTCATTCCTGGGTTTCTTCCGGCTGATGACTTTTTAATCTCTGCACACATTGAAAACCAACATACTATTCGTATCGATTTCAAAATTCCAGAAGATAATCACGTTGCTGAGCTTTTTCTCTACCGAAGCACTGTCAAATTGACCGGTCCAAATATCGACAAAGTTAGATATCCGGTCGCAGAATTCCGGATAAATACCGAAAAAAATCCTGCAATGTTTATTGATCGTTATTTTGCCCATAATGTGATCTATCACTATCTTGCCTTTATCAGGCATGAAGATCGAGATGATATCCTTGCTACCAGCAACACGGTCGAAATTTCGACACCTGACGTCATCATAGAAGAACTGAACGAACCGGTCATCCTTATCGACAAAAAACATTATTACCTTGAAATCCAAAACAATGGCCGGACAGCGAAGAGGTATCCAATTTCCCTGGGACGAGACCCTTTCACAAGAAAACTTCACCAGGACAACAAGACAACTCCGGAAGGCCTCTACAGAATAATCAATCTGCAGGCGAAAGCTACGTTTTACAAAGCTATCGATATCAATTATCCAAACGCCGTAGATAGAGTCCGATTCGATTTCATGAAGGCCGAGGGATTGGTCCCTGATGATCGAGGTATTGGAGGCGAAATACAGATCCACGGCCAGCACTCTCGCTGGGGAAGTATTCAAAGGAATTGGACATGGGGTTGTATTTCCCTCCGGAATACTGATATGGACGAAATTTTTAACCTTTCTACTCTAAAAGTCGGGATTCCAGTGGTCATTTTCGGTTATGAATTTTCTTTGGAGGAACAGCTTCTAAACATTCTCCGATAACTGGGATTGTTGAATTTTGTCATTAATTTTGTTGACTCTTTAATTTTCGTCTGATTAGATGAAACATCAATAATATGGCCTTAGATTCTAGCTACATAAATAAGCGTTATAAATTCATGATTTAAAGAAGAAAGAACAATGACAAAACATAAAAAGCAAAACCCAGCTGTCTTAATCCTTAATAGGAATCTACTTTTTTATTCTGATCTTGACAACCTGCAGTCCGGGAGGTGGTGGATCTGAATCCATTGCACCTATTAATCCCTTAGAAAGGAAGAATGAAAATTTCTCGGTTGGAGGAGATGATGAAAGCAAAAACAATTTCTCTTCTGTTTTTGGTCTTTGTGTTTAGCCTTAACATTTTTGCAGAGGGACAGGATCCTGATGTGAGAGCTTTTGAGGAAAAAATCCTTAAAGCAAGGCCCCTACATTTAAGCAAAGTTAGATTGTTGGGCGGTCCCCTCAAGCAGGCCCAGGATGTGACAGCTGAATATTTGCTTGAACTGGAGCCGGATCGTATGCTGGCAGGCTACCGTATCCGGGCGGGCCTGGAACCCAAGGCAGAGGGATACGGAGGATGGGATGCGGTGGACAGCCGGCAGCTGACAGGTCACATTGCCGGGCATTATCTCTCGGCTGTCAGCCTGATGTATGCTGCCACCGGAAATGAAGAATTCAAGCGGCGAGCTGATTATATTGTCAAGGAACTCAAAGAAGTTCAGGATAAGCGGGGAAACGGCTACCTTGGGGCCATTGTCAATCGAGACGGAATCGATGGGAATGAACTTTTTGTGCGTTTGTCCCAGGGAGAAATTAAATCCGCTGGATTCGATCTCAATGGTTTGTGGTCACCGTGGTACACCCTGCATAAAACATATGGAGGTTTAAGGGAGGCCTTTCGTTATACGGGCAATAAGTTGGCCTTGGAACTTGAAATCAAATTTGCGGAATGGGCAGAACGTATTTTAGAACCTCTCGATGCAGGACAGATTCAGCGTATGCTGAACACGGAGTTTGGCGGTATGAACGAGATTATGGTCGACCTCTATGCTGATACAGGAGATAAACGCTGGCTGGACCTTTCCTATAAATTCGAACACCGCTCCTTCATTGAGCCTCTCAAACGCCACCAGGACATCCTAGCGGGCAAACACGGCAACACGCAAGTTCCTAAGCTTATCGGTTCTGCTGACCGCTATGCCTATACGGGTAATGTAGATGATTTTCTGGCTGCAAGTTTTTTCTGGGATCAGGTTGTCCAGCATCACAGTTATGCAACGGGAGGTCACGGTCATGACGAATATTTTGGTGAGCCCGGTATGCTGAGTGAACGTGTGGACGGGCGGACCGCCGAGACATGCAATGTTTATAACATGCTCAAACTGACCCGCCGGCTTTTTGCGATTCGGCCCGATGCCCATTATGCAGATTTCTATGAGAAGGCCCTTTTTAACCATATTCTGGCCTCTATTGATCCTGAGGACGGCCGGACATGCTATATGGTGCCGGTCGGGAGAGGAGTCCAGCATGAATATCAGGCGATGTTCCGAAGTTTTACATGCTGTGTAGGATCGGGCATGGAGAGTCATGCTCTGCATGGGGACGGGATTTATTATGAAACAGGAAACAAGCTCTGGGTGAATCTGTATGCGCCATCCACGGCAGAGTGGACTTCGGCAGGTGTCAACCTGGAGATGAATACAGATTTTCCGGAAGGAGAGTCCGTGACAATCACTTTGACGCTCCAATCTCCCAAAGAATTAACTCTGGCTCTGCGCCGCCCCTCCTGGGCTGGTGATGGATTTTCCGTTAAAGTCAATGGCGATGTCGTCTCAGAAGACATCATCAATCCCTATCACGACGTCCCGGAATCGGGTCGTCCTGTTGCCGGCCGTGTTGGAGTGGATTCTCCCGGAACATATATTGAACTGATTCGGACCTGGAAAACCGGAGACACAGTCGAGCTGACCCTTCCCAAAACGCTTCGTTTAGAGCCCACTCCCGACAGTTCTCAAGTCGCTGCCATAATGTGGGGGCCTCTGGTATTGGCTGCGGACTTGGGACCTGAACGCGAGAGAGGACGCGGAAGAGATGTCAACAGTGAACCGCTGGCCATTCCTGTATTCGTAGCTGCTGAGAAGCCGGTGGACCAATGGGTGCAATCAGTTCCCGGTGAACCAGGACATTTTCGTATAACTGAGGTTGGCCGTGACAATTTAGGAGCCGACATAAAGATCGAGGCCAATTTGATGCCATTCTTCCGTTTGCACCGTCGTGCCTACGCAGTCTACTTCGACATCTTCTCCGAGCCCGGATGGGAGGAGAAAAAAGACGGCTATGTTGCTGAACAAGAACGGCAGCATGCACTCGAAAGAGCCACTGTGGCTTATGTTCAACCGGGAGAGATGCAGCCCGAACGGGATTTTAACTATCAGGGCCCTGAAGATGTGCGTATCACACAGGTGATGGGGCGTCCCGGACGCAGGAGCAGGAGCTGGTTATCTTTTGATCTGCCTGTGGAGCCCTCCATTCCCATGGCCCTTGTTGTGACCTACTATACAGGTGAGCGGAGTGTAAGAACCTCATTCGACATACTTGTGGATGGCCGGAAGATCAGCCATCAGGAAGTGACAAGAAGTTACCCCCAACGCTTTATTGATGTCGAGTATTCCATCGACACGGGCCTCATCGAGGGCAAAGATAAAATCACTGTGCGCTTTGAAGCTGCCGAAGGGAGTACTGTTGCTGCGGTGTTCGGTATCCGAGTGATCCGTGTGGATAAAAATGAGAGAGAAAACGAGGCTTAAAAAAGTATTGCCACAAGGATTGCTTCAAATAGACAAAATCTTTTAATAGGGCTATACTCTGACGATTGAAAAGAAATAAATATTGTATTTAACCTGAATTAAAGTAGAAGTATTATGTCTAAAGATATGATATTCGGAATAGTTATTATATTTGGATCACTGGTGTTCATATTCATTACTGTTCTGTGGAGCCGGAAGACCATCGAAAGAATAAGAAAGAAAAAACAGCAATCCGCTCGTGAAATTATCCAGGATATTGATGGACGAAAATAAGACACAGATATCTGCTGAGCTTTCCCGCGAACTCAATCTTTTCCATCTCACGATGATGGGCTTGGGGATGATGATCGGTGCCGGAGTTTTTATCGGTATTGGGAACGCCATTTCCGTGGTGGGGCCAGGAGGCGTTCTCCTGACTTTTTCTCTGAATGGAATGATTGCGATTCTCACAGCCTTGTCCTATGCTGAACTTAGCTCGGCTATCCCAAGAGCCGGTGGCGCTTACAATTTTGCCCGGCTTGCCTTCGGCCGGGCAACAAGTTTTACCGGAGGCTGGATGGAATGGTTTGCTTCCAGTGTTGCAGGCAGCCTTTACGCTGTGGTTTTTGCCATCTACACGGTGCGGTATTTTGAAGGATTGGATCTTCTCAATTGGATTCCGTTTTCGACCAGGGTTGCCGAAAAAATTGTTGCATTGCTTGTGGCCCTCTTTTTTCTCTATATCAATTACAGAGGAGCTTCCGAAACCGGGAGGATTGGGGCGATATTTACACTGGGCCAAACGCTTTTCCTGGTTTTTATCGGAGCCGCGGGTCTAATGGTTGTTATTAAGGATCCTTCCCGTCTCCAAAATCTGACTCCATTCCTTCCCTTTGGGTGGTCAAAACTTCTTGTCACGATGGGTTTTACATACGTGGCGTTCGAAGGCTTTGAAGTGATCGCGCAAGCCGGCGACGAAGCCATCGACCCTAAACGGAATCTCCCCAAAGCCATGCTCTATTCCGTAGGGATCGTCACGTTTACATATGTCCTCGTCGGATTTGCTGCGATTGTCGCTGTTAAAGCGGGTTCGCCGGGGGTTGAAGGAGCTGTTTGGGAATGGATCGGCTCTTTTAAAGAAAGAGGATTTGGAGAGGCCGTTTCCCAACTGGTTCCCTTCGGGAATTTTCTGCTGACTCTGGCGGTTATCTTCGCTTCAATCTCTGCTCTGAATGCCACTATTTTCTCGGCTACACGTGCCTCATATGCACTCGGCCGAGACCGCATGCTGCCCAAATTTTTTGCCAGTATTTCCGGGAAACACAGAACTCCATGGGTAGCCCTTATGTTCACAGGAGTCCTTGTCATTGTTGTGGCTGTTCTTCTTCCGACTATGGATGTGGCCTCAAGTGCCAGCATCATGTTTCTCTTTCTCTTTTTTCTCGTCAATCTGAGCGTGATCAAAATTCGTCTCAATATGGGAGATGAACTGTCTTACGGTTTTCTCATGCCCATGTTTCCCTGGCCCCCTATTGTTGCCATCATCTGTCAAGCAGTCCTGGCTGTTTGGCTTGTCAACATGAGTCCCTTGGCATGGATTATTGCTCCTACGTGGATTATTGCAGGAATAGCTATCTACTATTTTTACTCGAGAACACGCACTGTGACGACGGACGATGAAATCCAGATTTTGGAAGAAGAGCAGATTGTCCCTGAAGGAGAGCAGTACAGTATCACACTGGGTGTGGCTAATCCATCAAACGCGCTTGAAATGACTCGGACCACGTACTTCATCAGTGAAGCCAAAAATGCGAAAGTCAGACTCCTTCACATGGTTCCTGTTCCGGAACAGACACCGTTGAGTGATGCCGAGAAATTCATGACGGAGGGGAAGGAGGGAATTGTTGAGGCCATGCTCTGTCTTATTATAAGATTCCCTATCACAACAACTATCCGCTACTGCCGGAATATTGCCAGAGGCATTTTAGGTGCAGTAAAAGAAAATAAAACAGACTTGTTGATTATGGGTTGGCATGGGAAACCCAAAGGGCATCTTTTCAGGTTGGGCCGCACAATCGATTTCATTTTGGAAAGAGCTTCCTGCAATGTCGCTATCCTCAAAGGGCTGGGCAATCAAGAATTTAAACGCATCCTTGTGCCCACAAGAGGAGGTCCGAACAGCGCATTCGCATTGGAGATTGCAGGGATTCTGGCTGAAAAAGACGATGCGGAAATCGTTTTATTTGTTGTCAAATACAAAAAGAGCAAAGTGGATACGGATAAATTGTCGGAGACTATTACAGAAAACCCACTTGTAAATCCCGATCGTGTCAAAATAAAATATGTGAAAGCCAACAATCCAGTGGATGCCATTCTTGAAGAAAGTGACAAGTACGATCTGATTGTCATGGGTTTTTCCAGGGATCCTCTTATCCGGAGCATTACGAAAGACACTCTTTGCGATTCTGTAGCACAAAAGTACACCAAACCCATGATTATCGTTAAAGCCTCAGGAGGGATTACCTCCTTAATTAAACGCTGGCTGTAATTCATAAAACTGCCGACCCCTTCATTCTCTTCAGTGATATCAACTTCTCTGTTTACGATTTAGCAATACCGTGAAAATCACTCATTTATCTTCAATGATATCCAATTCAGCGATGAGTGGGGCGTGATCGGAAGGCGTGGGATTTCGTCGTTTTCTTGGCCAGAGGTCGACTTCGATATATTTCAGCTTCTTCAGCAATGTCCTTGTACCCAGAATATAATCGATGCGCAGACCCTTGTCATTCCAGATGGCACCGCCGATATAATTCCACCAGGTGAATTGAATTTTGTCCGGATAGAGATACCTGAAGGCATCGATCAGTTTCCAATCCAGAAGTTTTTTGAAAGCGGTTCTTTCTTCAGGTAAAACACCGATAGTTCCCGCCATCTCATCTGGAGAATAGACATCGATATCTTCATAGGCTACATTAAAATCTCCAAGGATGACGATGGGATCTTGAGGAGAATATCGGGCATTAAGATACTCGATAAAATTTTTATACCATTCTTGTTTATAGTCGAATTTATCTTCCCCTCTCAGGCCTCCATGCGGTACATAGATGTTGATGAGATGTATTCCATTGATTTTTGCAGCAATAATCCTCTTCTGATCGTCTAAATTTTCAATTCCGAATCCTTTGCTGGAGTTATCAGGCGTTATTTTTGTACAAATAGCCACTCCATTGTACGCCTTCTGGCCGTAAACAAGGCATTGATAGCCGAGTCTTTTAAAATCTTCATAGGGAAAACCTTCATTGACTGTTTTCAGTTCCTGGAAGCAGAGGATATCGATGTCGTTTTTCCTGTGGTCCAGCCATGCCAGTATGAGATCCTTCCTGGCTCTGATAGAGTTGACGTTGAAACTGCAGATTTTCATAGTATTCGCCTTCTGAGGACTAGTGTATCACACTCAAAACGAGATGTTCCACGCTCGACAGGATCACAGGTCTTTTTGTGACGAATTCAAGGATTAGAATTAAAAAAAGAGGCTAGATTATTTTTTTCCCCAAAACCCCTGCTTCTTGTACTCTTTAGAACGTATTGGTTCTTGCAGAAGTTTAGACATCATATAAAACGGCTCATTGTGTTTAAAAAATCTTTTGATAAGTGCTAACCACATATCTCCATACTGGTAGCTTGGTTCGGCTCCATGTCCTTC
>JAZFSR010000148.1:0-2045 GCA_036446295.1 Candidatus Aminicenantaceae bacterium | reverse complement strand
ATGGGTTATATTTGCGTAAAGACAAGCAGCGCAAATCATAAAATCTCTGTATATGATAACACATTCAATTACTGATTTAGTCGTATCAAACTGGAAAAAGTGATCACCAAATTCCATTGACCTTTAAGATTTTTATGTAGTATGTTAGTGAAAAATTAATTCTTCCCAAAGGAGTCTGTCATGAAATCTATATTTAAGAACCATTATCAGGTAAAGATCCTTCTCTTTGCACTAGTCTTTCTTCTCTCATGTGCTTTGGGATGGGCACAAGAGGATGAACTTTATAAGGACGGCTATCTGAAGCCATCAGAATTGGTCCAGGATTTTATGAACCGGGATGGAAACACCGATACTCTCAACAACATGAGTCCTGACGGTATTCACTTCATGATTCCTGTGAGTGATTATTTTTCGTCTCTTAAACTGATGACACAGAGAACACTCAGACTGGGAATGCTTGAGATCTGTCCGGATGTCAACCGGTCATGGCGTTCATCTACCTATGGGAACATCGGCATAAAGATCTACTCCCTGGAACAAAAGAAAAGCTGGATGATTCAGGTTCCGGATAATGCTTTTGTAAGTGACATGGTCTGGTCTCCCGACGGGAAAAAAATTGCCTTTCTGGCTCATCTCCCTCAGGGCACACAAGTCTGGACGGGGGATGTCAAGAGCGGAAAAGCCCAAGCTTTCAACAAATCCTTTGTAATGGCAACATTGACAGGAGGAGGGGGCTTTGGAAGAGGGACACGGCCACCCTCACAAATGCTCCAGTGGACTTCCTCGGGTTCCATCATCACAGTGCTAGTCCCTCCCGGTAGAGGATCCGAACCCAAAGACAATCCCGTCCCCTCAACTCCCCTCATACGGCACACACGGAAGAAACCCGCATCTACTTCCACTTACCCATTTCTCCTCCGGACAAAACATGACAAAAACCTTCTCGAATACTACACCACATCCCAACTGGCTGAGCTGACTCAAGGGAAAAAACCCCGTTTAATCGGAGAACCGGCCATGTATACAAGTGTATCACTCAGCCCGGATGGACAATATATTTTAACTGAGAAAATGACACGGCCGTTTTCCTTTATTGTCAGCTATTCCAGTTTTCCACGGGAGCAGCAAGTTTTGGATATGACGGGACAAATTTTATCCACTCTCAGAAAAAATCCCCTCAGGGAAGGCTCCTCCGGAGGCCGTGGAGGTGGAGGAAATGCAGATTTGCCCAGGGATATTTTCTGGCGTCCGGATGGGAAAGGCCTTTCATTGCTCCAGCAGGAGCCGAGGCCGGAGGCAAAAAAGGATGAGGAAGAAGAGGCAGATGAAGAAGAAAGAGAGCCACGCATGGACCGCCTGATGCTCCTGACTCCCCCATTTGATCTGGAAAAAGCCCAAATCTTAGTTGTCAGCAAACAGAGATTCGGCAGCATGTCCTATTCGAAAAATGGACGTTACGCCTTTACCCGACTCAGCGGAGAGGATGAAAACTGCGAAACAGGAACCCACATCACGGCCTTCGATTTGGATCAGACCCCACCTCAAAAGCTCTTTCTCCTCAAGAAAATTGAAACCCAAAATCCCGTCAAACTTCCCGGTTCTATTATGGTCCGGATGAATGGAAATGGAATACGGTATGCCCTGACCTCAGAAGACGACAAACACATCTTCCTGCAGAGCCAAGGATACCAAGAAGACTTTAAACCACGGCCATTTATTGACAGTATCGAGATCTTAAACGGCAAAAAAGAGCGAGTGTTTGAAGGATCATCAGATATGTTCGAACGACTCCTCACTCCATTGGACAGAGATTTAGACAGAATGATTATCAGCCGGGAATCCGCAACGGTTTTCCCGGACAGCTGGCTCTGGACTAAGGACGGCTCTCTAACCAACCTTACCAACAACAAGAATCCCTATCCTGAATTCACGGACGCCAGGAGGGAGTATTTTGAATTCACTCGGCGGGACGGCCTCAAGATAAGAGGGCGCATCTCTCTCCCCCCAGACTACCAGCCCGGAACACGTATTCCCGGTGTCTTCTG
>JAZFSR010000147.1:0-3828 GCA_036446295.1 Candidatus Aminicenantaceae bacterium | reverse complement strand
CTGTCCGGGAAGAATGTTCTGGGGAATAGGGAAACGTCGATTGTCATATTGACTGATCTGACCGGATTCATCTAAAAGATGATAGGAAAGAAGACATGGATTCTCGGTCGAAGAACTCAATATTTTTTGCCCTGTATTCTTCAGTTTAAGGTTCAAGTGCAGCCTGTTCCCCGCTCTGACTGAATAGTTTTTTTTCTCAGCCCGGATTGAGGCGCCGTATTCTAATGACCTCGTCTTTCCATTTTGTTGACTTCTGCAGGAAAAAAGAATGGCTGCTGAAACAACAAAGCCAGTCAACGCGATGATGGGAAATATTTTTATCCGATTCTTCATTATTCAATTAACCTGAATAATCCGAGTTTATATAAGGTTATCAAATAGACCACTGAAGGTCTAACTTTTTTAATACTTAGGTGATGCTTGCAGAGGGAGGGATTTAAGGGGTGAGGTCTTTTGACAATTAGAGGATGAGCCCCTATAATTGGTGCTATGTTTGAGGATTTGAAAGACTTTTTTAAGCCCGGGACCGAAGAAGAATCTCTGGCTAAAGAGATCGACTTTACCCGTCTGCCTAAACACGTGGCCATCATTATGGACGGGAACGGACGTTGGGCAAAAAAAAGGCGGCTGCCCCGTATCGAGGGACATCGTGCCGGATCAAAATCCGTAAAGGAAGTGGTGGAAACCTCTGCCCGCTTGGGAATCAAATACCTCACTCTTTATGCCTTTTCTAAAGAGAATTGGAAACGGCCGAAAAGGGAAATTTCTTTTCTCTGGAGACTTTTGGAGGATTATCTGAGAAGAGAAGATAAGGTACTTATCAAGAATAATCTGAGGTTGAGGGTCATCGGTCAGACAGAAGATATTCCTGCTAATGTTCGTGGTGAACTGGAGCGTGTCGAGGAGCTGACAAAGAACAATACGCGGATGACCGTCATCCTGGCTCTCAACTACGGTGGGAGAGCCGAGATCGTCGATGCTGTGAAGAAAATACTCATGGATAAGACAATAGAACCAGCGTCTTTGAGTGAGGAGACATTTTCCTCTTATCTTTACACTTCCGGAATACCCGATCCGGATCTTCTTATCCGGACGAGTGGAGAACTGAGGATATCTAATTTTTTATTGTGGGAAATTGCGTATTCTGAGATTTGGATAACCCCCGAGTTCTGGCCCGACTTTCATCGAAAACATATCCTGCAGGCCCTGGTCGATTTCCAAAAGAGGGAAAGGAGGTTTGGAGATATATACCCTCCAGAAGATGTGAATGGCTAATCGACTCGCTGCCGCACCCACGGCATCTTACTGGGGAATAGTAAAGAAAACTTTCAAGGAAAGGTTTCTGGTGGCCATTGGGTTGATGGGGGGTTTATTTTTAGCTGTTCAGTATCTTTCTGATATCGGATTCTTTTGTGTTTTACAGATTTTTATAATCCTTTCTCTCTTTGAATTCTATAATCTCTTCAAACGAACAAAAAATCCTCCGTATCAACTTCTTGGTTTGCTCATATCTCTTATGATCAGTGCTTCCATTTTGTTTGAGGCCATCACTCTGGAAATGGTTCTGCTGAGCAGTCTCTTCCTAACGGCTGTTTATCCATTAATACTTCTCAGGAGAGCTGATTCTCTCACTCCATATGCCAATGCGGTAGCCTTAACTTTTTTAGGTCCGGTTTTTATAAGTCTGACAATCAATCAGGCTTATCTTCTCCGGTTGGAGAAGGGGGCGCCTTATATATATTTTCTATTGATAATTATTATCTGTGGAGATTCGGGTTCTTATTTTATCGGGAAATTTTTTGGAAAGCATCAGTTGGCCCCAAAAGCGAGTCCTTATAAAACATGGGAAGGCACTTTTGCCGGATTGATTTTCGCCGGATTTAGTGCCCTGTTTGTCCAGCAGGTATTGATTCCGGACATTCTTTTATGGAAGGCCGTTGTTGTGGCTGTATTGGTTCATGCCATGGCCCAAATTGGGGATCTTCTCGAATCCCTTTTCAAAAGATCTGCGGGACAAAAAGATTCATCTAAAATTTTGGCCGGTCATGGTGGTTTTTTGGATAGAATAGATAGTTTTGTTCTGGCAATTCCCTTTTTCTATTACATTTTAAAATATTTTCCTTTGAATTAAATGAAAAAAATCAATATCGCCGTACTGGGTTCGACAGGTTCGATAGGCCGCAGTACGCTTGAAGTTATCGATTTACTGCCTCACAGATTTAATGTGATAGGTCTGGCAGCAGGGCGCAATTCTGAGCTTCTTGTCGATCAAATAAAAAAATACAAACCCGAGATAGTCTCTCTGGAAAAAGAGAGTGACGCAGATTTTCTCAAAGCTCAGGATTTTAGCGACTCTCTTCAGATCCGATTCGGCCAGGAAGGGAACGAAGAAATTGCGCGATGTGATGACGCTGATATCATTGTAGCGGCCATTACCGGAATAAGCGGTCTGAGATCAACGATAGCCGCCGTAAAATCAGGAAAAAAGGTGGCGCTGGCTAACAAAGAATCCATGGTTGTAGCCGGGCCTCTTATTCAAAAATTGGCAAAAAATTCCGGAGCTCAGATTCTTCCTGTTGACAGTGAGCACAGTGGAGTTTTTCAGTGCTTAGCCAAGGAAGACAAAAAAAATGTTAAAAGAGTGATTCTTACCGCTTCCGGAGGCCCTTTTTTCCATAGCACAAAGGAAGAGATGGATAACTCTACGATTGAAGATGCTCTCAATCATCCCCGCTGGGAAATGGGGGAGAAAGTGACGATTGACTCGGCAACAATGATGAACAAAGGTTTGGAATTGATTGAAGCCCGTTGGCTATTTGACCTTCAGCCCGAACAGTTGGATGTTCTGATTCATCCTCAAAGTATCGTTCATTCTCTCGTTGAAATGCGTGATGGTTCGGTGATCGCACAGCTCAGCCCGACGGATATGAAAATTCCTATCCAGTATGCCCTCACTTATCCGGAAAGAGAAGAAGCTCCGATCCCTCCTTTAGATTTAAGCCAAATAAAGGCATTGGAATTTTATGATGTGGACACAGAGAAATTTCCGATGATTTTATTAGCTCGCGATGCATTGAATGAGGGGGACAGCGCACCAGTAGCATTAAATGCGGCCAATGAAATAGTTGTTCAAGCTTTTCTCGAGAAAAAAATAGTTTTTTCAGATATCTTTTCTGTTATAAACACAATCATAAAGGACCATAAGAAAAAACAAGTGGATAACCTTGATGATATCTTAAACGTCGACCGGGAGACTAAGCAGCAAACTCGGAATTTATTAGAGCAAAGGTTGTAAAATGGGTGTAATAACCACAATTCTCGGCCAGATTCTGGCTTTTGTTATCGTATTTGGCGTGTTGGTCTTTTTTCATGAATTTGGCCATTTTTTTATGGCTAAACTCGTTGGAATACGGGTCGAAGTTTTTTCCTTTGGTTATGGAAAAAGACTTTTTGGAATAAAAAAAGGGAATACCGACTACCGGATCAGCTTGGTCCCCATTGGAGGATTTGTCAAATTTACCGGTGAAGACGTATTTGAAAAAAAGAGAGAAATCGAACCCGGAGATTTTATGGCGGCAAAACGGTGGCAGAGGTTTCTTGTCATGGTCATGGGATCGGTGATGAATATTATCCTGGCTATCCTTCTTATGACCTTTGTCAATATGGTTTCCCATACTGTTCCCGAATATCCTGAGCAGGCCCCTGTTCTTGGGGGGATTGAACCCGGTTCTCCAGCCGAACTTGCAAAAATGATGCCTGGGGATGAAATTATCAGCATCGACGGAAAAGAGATAAAGACTTGGACAGATATGGAAATGGCTGTGGGGA
>JAZFSR010000146.1:0-4380 GCA_036446295.1 Candidatus Aminicenantaceae bacterium | reverse complement strand
AAAGTTACTTTTCATCCAGGCAATCAGCTGCCAGAGGTTTTTTATCCCATAATTTTCTTTATTCCGCCAGATCTGCTCGACGAATTCTTTGAATCCATAGGGTTTTAAAATATCTTTGAGTTTTCGAAAAAGGGCATTTTTGATGAAATGATAGAGATTTTCAACAGCCAGCACCTCGGGCAGTAGAACGGCAAGCATTTTATCGGCAATAAGGAACGTATCGATAACAATGTTATGACTTCCCGCTCCAACATCTATGATGACATATTCTGAGTTTAACATCCTTATATGTCTGAACAACTTTAACTTTTGTGAATAGAGGATGCCGTCAGAAGCCAGAGATTTGATGTCGCCTGCAATAAAGCTGAGATTTTTGATGCCAGATCTGATCTTCAGCTCAACAAGAGGAATTTTTTTTTCGAAAAAATCAGTGAGGGTCACTCGAGGACGATTTATCCCAAAATAGGAATGCAGGTTGGCACCGCCAATATCCCCATCGATCAGAGTCACTCTGTGCCCGGATTGTGCCAGATAAATGGCCATACTGGAAGCCAAAAAACTTTTCCCCGTACCGCCTTTGCCGCCTCCTATGGTCCAAATTTCAGGAACGGTTCTCCTGTTGGGCGAATTTTTTATTTCTGTCATGGGCTTTGTAGTAAATAAAATATAGAAATTTCCATCTCCAGTCAATCCTGTCTCTCTGAGTCATTGGACGACTGACAGTATCCTAAAGCCATACCGGTACTTTCATTTCCTATCTAGTATCTTGATATCTTTATAAAGGGAAACTTTATCTCATTGAGTAAACCATTCAATTTCGGGATATCTGTTTTTTGAATTTCGGCAGCCATTTCTAGCAGCGGAGTCACCTTTGATTTAATATCGTTGAACTGGACAATCTGGGTTTGGGTTGGAGATCCCTGATAGCGGCTGATCGACCCCCTTAACCGGGAGATCTGTTCGGGGAGGGTGCCTCCTCTTAAAGCCACAACCACAGGCCTTCGGTAGCCTGTGGCTCCTTCCACGCTGTAGGAGTAGGCCTCCCGGATATGATCCACTTTAGATTTCAGATCGTTCAGCATTTTTTTCAGGCCCGGATGAGTCACATTTTCCGCTTTAACTCGTCTTTCTAAATTCTGCAGCTGTTCCATGAGGGCTGTCATTGAAGAAATGAGAGCCGTTCCTTGATTGACCAGACTGCCGATCTCTTCAACAACTTTCCGGTTTAGCTTCCTTTCTTCCAAGGTGAAATTGTGCTTGTCGTAGGCTTTGACACTGACTGTCTTTTCAATTTTTTTGTCATTAAGCTGAAGAACAACTTTGTAATCTCCGGGCAAAACAAAGGGGCCGCCGGAAAATCCTCTTCCACTTCCTCGTCCTCCTTGTGTGACAGGGGATACGGCCTCATCCGGTCTCCGCTCTCTCAGGTTCCAGTAGATGCGGTTGATTCCTTTATTTTTGGTGGCTCTTAAAGAACTCACTTCCTGTCCTTCCGAGTTCATAACAGATAACCTGAATACGTCCCCAGCCTTTGGTTTTTCTCTAAGATAGTAATTGATTCCAGCTCCAAATGGAGGATTGGGTGCAGAATACTCGTGGGGTCCGGAATACATCGAGGAGCTCTTTGAAGAGTAAAGAGTGGCCGGCCGGATATCAAAAAGAGCCAATGGGGATTCTAAAACTTCAGCTGTCATCTGTTCCAAAGGCCTTATGTCGTCCAATATCCATAGTCCTCTTCCATGCGTACCGACAAGAAGATCTCTCTCCCGGGGATGAATCTGGATATCCCTAACCGCCACCGTGGGAAAATCATTCTTGTAGGCCATCCATTTTTCCCCTCCGTCAAAGCTAAGGAAAAGGCCGAATTCACTCCCGACAAAGAGGAGATTTTTGTTCTCAAGGTCCTCCCGGACGACATGAAGGTATCCGACTGAAGGAAGATCTGCGCTGAGCGACATCCAGGTTTTCCCAAAATTCGTGGTTTTGAAGACATAAGGTTTGTAGTCATCCACACGGTGTCTGTCGTATGTGGCGTAGGCTGTTCCTTCATCAAAATGTGATGCCTCCACTCGTGTAACCCATCCTTCAGGAGGTAAACCTTTAATATTCCCAGTCACATTTGTCCAGGTTTTCCCGCCGTCTGTTGTCAGCTGCACGAGTCCGTCATCAGTCCCTATCCATATCACTCCTTCCTTCAAAGGAGATTCCGATATGGTGTAAATTGTACAGTGGATTTCAGCCCCCGTGTTGTCAGCGGTGACACCTCCTGAATCTTTTTGTTTTTCCGGATCATCGGAACTTAAATCAGGGCTTATTTTTTCCCAGGACTGTCCCCTATCTGTGGTTTTAAACAGGAAATTCCCACCGAAATAGACAACATTCCTGTTGTGAGGAGACAAAAGAATTGGAGCGTTCCAGTTAAACCTGAAAGGTTCCTCATCCAGTTTGGCCACAGGTTTGATATCCTGGGAATCACCCGTCTTTACATCAAATCTTGAGATACCTCCCATGTGAGCGTTCCGATAGATTGTGGAATAATCCTCCGGATCTATCTGGATATAAAATCCGTCTCCTCCCCCAATGGGATACCAGTGAAAATTCATAATGCCGTTGGAGTCCAGTGAATTGATGGGGGAACCCCAGCTTCCATTATCCTGCAGTCCCACATAGGCGTAATACGGAGTCCTCATATCGTATCCAACCTGATAAACTTCAGACCAAACTTCCGCACGGACACCCCGCCAGGTTTGACCGCCATCAAATGAAATATCGATGCCTCCATCGTTTCCATCCAGAAGATGAAGCGAATTATTTGGATTGACCCACAGGGCATGATGGTCGGGATGAGTTCCTCTGGAGATAGTTGAAAATGTCTTGCCCCCATCCCGGGACACATATGACGATCCGGAGTAAACATACACCACTAAATCATTATTGGGATCGACCGTGATCTTACTGTAGTAAAACGGACGGAAATTGATACGGTCATGCGTCTGGCTGTTACACATTCTAACCCAGGTTTCCCCTTTGTCATCCGAACGGAAGACTCCACTGTTTTTATGTTCCACGACGGCATAGACTACATTCGGATTACTGAAACAGACATCAAGACCAATGCGTCCATATTCACCCTGGGGAAGGCCGTTGTCAATCTTTTTCCATGTCCCACCCCCATCTGTTGTTTTATAAATGGCGCTTCCTTTTCCTCCACTGCGGAAATGATACGCTTTTCTTCGAAAATCCCACATGGCTGCATACAGAATTTTATTGTTTGAAGGATCGCTGGCAAGGTCGGCAATTCCTGTGTTTTCATCGACATAGAGGACTTTTTCCCATGTCTTGCCTCCATCGATGGTTCTGAACAGTCCTCTTTCCTCATTAGGTCCCCATTCGTGCCCCAGGGCTCCCACATAGACAATATCAGGATTTGTCCGGTCGATAATGATCTTTGCAATGTGCCTTGTGTTTTTTAGCCCCATATTCGTCCATGTCCGACCGCCATCTTCTGATTTATAGGCCCCATCTCCGATCCCGACACTGTTGCGGGCCGTGGCCTCTCCCGAACCCACCCAGACGATGTCGGGATGGCTCTGCGAAACCGCCACAGTTCCGGCCGAGACAGAACCCTCTTTATCAAAAACCGGAGACCAGGTTATCCCGTTATTTTCCGATTTCCAGACTCCGCTCGGTCCAACAGCGGCGTAAATGATCGAGGTATTGTTCTCCACAACGGCAAAGTCCACTGTCCGCCCCCCCATGATTGCCGGCCCAATATTCCGGAACTTTAAGGCTTCTAGAAGAGACGCGTAGTTGTCTTGGCCTGCCAATGAAATCATTGCGGAGAATAAAAGGACGAGGCCGCTCAAAATAAATAAAATTGATTTTCGTTTAGACATAATCCCTCCCTAAAATTAAAATCGTATAAGAATCACAAAAAATCGAGCGCTTTACAATCCTAGGGAATATCAGGCTAAAACAACTTCACGTAAATTCTTTTCCTCTTATGCTGCTTGGAATCATAGTATTTCCAGATATTCTGGACTTTTATATTTTCCTCAAGTTCACTGTTGGATTCCCCATAGAGGATATTTTGGTCGATAGCCGTTTGGTTCAAGTCCTTCATGAAAAGCGCATTGACACCTTTACCCTGGTATTCGGGAAGGATGCCGATAAGATACAGATCAAGGATTTTTGGCTTTCTCGCAGCCAGAAAAAAATGTATAAAACCAAAAGGAAACAGCCTCCCTCCAGCTTTCTGGAAAGCCTTGGAGAGAGAGGGCATAGTAACCTGGAATGCGATGACTTTGTCATTCTGATCAACAACGAGAAGAATATATTTTGCTTTGATCAAACCCGTATACTTTTTGATGAATCGATCCA
>JAZFSR010000145.1:0-3847 GCA_036446295.1 Candidatus Aminicenantaceae bacterium | reverse complement strand
ACGCAAAGATGTGGATATGCGTGTCTCCAGTATACCGACAATGTTTGGTGAAAAAATCGTCATCCGTATTCTTGATAAAGAGATGTTGAAGTTGGATATGACTCTTCTTGGACTTGAAAAAGAGAGTCTGGAAGTGTTTTCCCGTGGGATCAAGAAGCCCTGGGGAATTATTCTAGTTACTGGACCGACGGGAAGCGGGAAGACAAATACACTCTATTCGGCGATTTCCACCCTTAATACCCTAGAAAAGAACATCCTGACGGCAGAAAATCCGGTCGAATTTAATCTGGCTGGGATTAACCAGGTAAATATCAAGGATGAGATAGGACTGAGTTTTTCCAGATCTCTGAAAAGTTTCTTGAGGCAGGATCCGGACATCATGCTTATCGGGGAGATGAGAGACTTTGAAACTGTGGATATTGCTATTAAAGCAGCCTTGACCGGTCATCTTGTCTTTTCCACCATCCACACCAACGATGCCGCCAGCACTATCAACAGGCTGATGAATATGGAAGTGGAACCGTTCCTGATTGCCGATTCTGTGACCATGATCGTAGCGCAGAGGTTGGTCAGAAGGCTGTGTAAGAAATGTCGAGTCAAGCAGGACCTTACTCAGGAGGCCCTGGTGGATATCGGCTTCACTCCTGAGGAAGCGAAGAGTGTTAAAGTGTATAAGCCTTCCGGATGTTTTGAGTGCAACAATACTGGCTACAAGGGAAGAGTGGGGCTTTTTGAAGTCATGGACAGCACAGATGAAATCAAGGATTTGATCCTGGCAAAAGCTCAATCAAGAGAGATAAAGGCCAAGGCCATCGATCAAGGCATGGTCACTCTCCGCCGCAGTGGCCTGCTGAAAATAAAGAAGGGGATCACCTCAATTGAAGAGGTGCTTAGAGAAACCATGAGAGATTAGAAGGACAAAACATGTCACCGAACATTCATAAATTATTAAAAACAACAGTGGATAGGGATGCCAGTGATCTACACATCACGACCCAAATTCCTCCCCGGATCCGCATTAATGGGTCTCTTGTTTCACTCGACTATCCACCGCTCACGCCTTCTGAGACAAAAACACTGATCTATAGCCTTTTGACGGACAAGCAGAAAAAAACATTTGAAGAAAAACTGGAATTGGATTTTTCTTTTGGTATTGAAGATTTGGGCCGTTTCCGGGCTAATGTTTTTATGCAAAAGAGTGCTGTGGCTGCGGCCATCAGGCGTTTTATGCCCTCGATGTGGAGTTTTGAGCAGCTGGGTCTGCCGCAGAGCCTTGCGAAACTTTGTTTTCTGCCAAGAGGCCTGGTTCTTGTCACCGGCCCTACAGGGAGCGGGAAAACGACAACTCTTGCCTGCTTGATTGATCATGTCAACAAAGAAAGGCCCGTGCATATCGTCACTATTGAAGATCCAATTGAGTATTATTTCACTCCGAAAAAGGCTGTCATCAATCAGAGGGAACTCCATGTGGACACACATTCTTTCCCGAATGCCCTTCGCGCCGTTCTTCGGGAAGATCCCGATGTCGTGCTTGTCGGAGAGATGAGGGATATGGAGACGGTGGAATCCACACTTCGTGTGGCTGAGACGGGACATTTGACGTTCTCGACACTTCATACAAATTCCGCCGCGGAAACCATCTCTAGAATCGTAGATGTTTTTCCCGCGGACTATCAGGCTCAGGTGAGGATCATGCTGTCCATGTGTCTCCAGGCCGTGCTCACGCAGGCTCTTCTTCCCCGGGCAGACGGTAAGGGACGAGTCGTTGCTCTAGAAATTCTCCTCCTCAATCCTGCGGTCAGAAACCTCATAAGAGAGAATAAAATTCATCAGATCTATTCCACAATGCAGATGGGGCAGTCTAAGTTCGGGATGCAGACATTTAATCAATCCCTGGCTGATCTCTATTTCCGGAAGCTCATCACGCTGAAGACGGCCATGGATGCCTCTTCAAAACCCGATGAACTGACGGATATAATCCAGAGGAGAGAGGGAGGTCATCACTTACAAAGTTCGAGTGCGGCGACTAAAGTAGGGAATTCTAATAGGAGATTGTGATGCCAACTTTTGCGTGGAATGGTAAGAACCGGTTCGGGGATGTTGTGAAGGGAAAACGGGCGGCTCATTCTGAAAAGGAGCTGTCCATGTCTCTAGCAAGAGAACAGATCTCGAATTTCACCATTTCGAGAGAAAAAGCGCAGATTAATATTCCCTCTTTCGAGAGCAAAAAGGTCAGTTTAAAGGATTTATCCTTATACAGCCGTCAGCTTTCCGTTTTGATCGATGCCGAACTTCCCTTGATCCAGAGCTTGAACATTCTCGCTGAACAGTCAAAAAATAAATATTTTAAGCAGGTCATCGAGGAAGTTAGGGAGGACGTGGAAGCCGGTTCATCCCTCAATGAAGCCAAAAGAAAATTCCCCAAAGTTTTTGACAACCTCTACTGCAATCTGGTCGCTTCGGGTGAACAGAGTGGATCGCTGGATGTGATGCTCAAGCGATTGGCCGAATATCTTGAAAAAATCGTGAAGCTGAGGGCACAAGTCAAACAGGCCATGGTCTATCCCATATCCGTCTTGAGTTTTTCCGTTCTCATTATCATTTTTATGCTGTGGAAGGTTGTGCCTGTCTTTGCATCGATCTTTGTTGAAATGAATGCAGAACTTCCAGGCCTTACGGCTGTGATTATGGCCCTCAGTGCATTTATCCAAAATAATATTGTTTTTCTGTTTCTTGGGGTAGTGGCCCTGATTTTCCTCATCAAATATTCAAGGCAAACCACGGCCGGAAAAAAAGTGTTTGATAAAATGCTTCTTAATTTGCCTCTCTTTGGCGGGCTTATCCTGAAAGTGGGATTGTCCAGAATTACACGGACTTTGGGCACCCTCATCGCCGGAGGCGTCCCCATGCTGGAATGCCTAAAAATCACGTCTTCCACTGCGGGCAATATCATCCTTGAAGAACAGGTCCTCAAGGCAAGAACCATGGTTTCTGAAGGCAGCAGCCTCACGGATGCTTTTAAAGGAACGGGACAGTTTCCCTTTATGTTCGTTCAACTCATGGGAGTCGGAGAAGCCACAGGAAAATTAGATGAGATGCTGGCTAAACTGGCGGATTTTTACGACGACGAAGTCGAGACTTCTGTCGCCACGATGCTCTCCGTTCTCGAGCCTCTGCTTCTCGTCTTTGTCGGCGGCATGGTAGGCCTGATTGTCATTTCCATGTATCTGCCAATTTTTAGTATCATGCAGCAGATATGAAGAAAGAGAAAAAATCATTGAAATGAATAAGGAGTTGTATGTATAATTGTGACAAATATTGACATGGGAATAACCATAGCTTAAATGATTTCAATTTTCCGGAGTTTGTGCGACTAAATATAAGTAAAATAAAAAAAAGAAGGACCTAAAAGGAGGTTTGACATGTTTAAGAGATCTAAAGGTTTTACTTTGATCGAGCTTCTGATCGTTGTGGCGATTATCGGGATTCTGGCTGCACTGCTTATTCCCAATATGATGACGGCGATGCAGAGGGCGAAGCAGAAGGGAACCATGGCCGACATCTCGACCATTGCCACATACCTGATGGACTATACCACAGACCGAGGTATTGCACCGAACTTTGGTGGCACCGAAATCACGAGTCAATCTTCACTGTATACGGATTTAATCCCGGACTATGCAAGAGCGATGCCCAGCAGTGACCAGTGGGGGAACAATTTTATCGTTTTCAGCGGTGCTTCCTTTAGCTCGAATCAATGGGGATTAACAAGCTCCGGCAATGATAGTTTTGCCGTAGGCTCTCCCGGACGGGAGGGCGAATTCACCTTCACTTATGTCGAGGCCGA
>JAZFSR010000144.1:0-2389 GCA_036446295.1 Candidatus Aminicenantaceae bacterium | reverse complement strand
GTACAGTACAATCCTCAAATCCATACATCTTTTAACCTCCTTAATCTGATCTACGCCCTTGCCGAATCCAGCAAAGATCTCCCGACGCCCAAAAAACCCATAGACAAGAAAGATCTGATAATTCCCAGAAAGGTAAAGATTTCAGAGGATGCTAGAATACATATTCTTAATAAGTTGAAAGAACTAAATAACAATATAATCCAGGGTGATAAAATTATCCTTCTTAATCCGAATGCCGGCGATATCATCCCACTACGCCGGTGGCCGGTCGATAATTATATTAGGCTGGCCGGTGAGCTTCTCAAGCTAAAAGGAATCTACATTGTTTTAACAGGAATTGAGACTGAGAGACAGATCTGCGAATCCATCAGCAGAGCTCTCAATCACAAGCGATGCCTTAATTTAGCGGGAAAGACCAGTTTTTCCGAACTGATCGATCTATACTGTATCTCTGACGCTTTGATCACAAACGACAGCGGGCCTGCCCATTTTTCTGCCATGACCGATATTCAGACTTTTGTTTTTTTTGGCCCGGAGACACCAAAACTTTACGGATCTTTAGGAAAAAATTGTCATGTCTTTTACTCAAACCATTCATGCAGTCCTTGTGTCTCTGTCTTTAATCACCGTCAATCTCCCTGTACGGACAACAAATGTTTGAAAGTCATTTCCGCACAGGAAGTCTACAGTAAAGTGAGAGAAAACCTAGAGCTGTGATTGTACGCATATAATTTTTCCTAAGAGAAATCCAACTGGGTCAGATTAACAGCATAGTCACTCTAACTCTTATCGCTATCTCTCCTTCCTCCGCATTAAAAAAATTATTTAAAGAACGAATTGGTATGAGGATGCATCCATTGAATTACACCTGCAGTTGAGTCGGATGGACGTCGAGAAGTGTGTCTCCGCCCGGAGCTTCAGCGAGGAATGGAGACATACCTCGTAAGGGTTCCATCCGACTCTAAGAAAAAACAAGAAAATGGAAATGCTTGCCTTAGACAATAAAGATTTGACCCTGTTTATCTTTCTAGGGTATCATCATTGAACAAATTCAGTGGGATTGATGAGTCAGAACCCATGAAGAAAAAGCACGAAATCAAAGCATACGAAAAAAATCCTCATGGTTATATCCTTATCCAATCTGTCACTCTAGCAAGAATTCCTCTTGCCATTATCTTCTCTATCGTCCTGCAGACCAGCGAATCTTCCGTCTCAACTCTCATCTGGAGTGCTTGTCTACTTCTCCTGATTGAAGCGACGGATCTTCTGGATGGGATCTTTGCCAGAAGACACAGCCTCGTCTCCGAGTATGGGGCCATGCTTGATCCCTTTGCCGACAGCCTGTCCAGGCTCATTATCTACTGGAGTTTATCCACTCAAAACCTTGTTCTTTTTTTAGTCCCCTTGTGCATGGCCATCCGCGATATCACTGTCGCTTACGCAAGAATTTTACTGGCAAAAAAGAACCAATCTGTCTCTGCCCGGATCAGTGGAAAAATAAAAGCTGCCGTCCAAGCTGTTGGTTCTTTCTTGTTGCTGTTCGGACCCGTCTACTGGGATCTCACCGGGTTTTGGACCATCAATGTCTTTTCCGGAATTATCATCACCGTTACGCTTCTTTCAGCTGTCGAATATGTGAAGGATGCTGTTCTCGCTGTTAGGGATTGAATTCTATGACTTCTCTTGCCAGTGTATTCCAGAATAAAAAAATCGTTTTCCTGGACATGGACGGCACAATCTATCTCGGAGAAAAACTCATCCCAGGCGCCGAAGAATTTTTATCTGTTCTTAGGAAAAAGGGGATTAAATACTATTACCTTTCGAACAACTCATCCCGTTCCAAAGCCGACTATGTAATCAAATTGGTACATTTGGGTATAACTGCCAGCACAGAAGAAATCATTTTATCTACGGATGGAGTCATCGATTTTCTCCTCGGCAGAAAAATAGATAAAACGTATGTCGTCGGAACACAGTCTATGAAAGATATGTTCATACATGCAGGTATAGAGGTCGATTCTCAAAATCCGACGTACATTATCCTGGGTTATGACATCGAATTGAATTATCTGAAGATTAAAACGGCTGCACTTTTTCTTCAAAAAAAAATCCCAATGCTGGCCACACATAAAGACCTGGTCTGCCCGACGCAGGAAGGACTGATTCCCGATGTAGGGGCCATTATGGCGCTTTTTAAAAAGGCCACCGGGAAGTCGCCGGAAAAAATATTTGGCAAGCCCAACAAAGAAATGCTGGACCATATCATCAAGAAACATGAGGTAACCGCAAATGACCTAGTGATCATCGGAGACCGGATTTACACGGACATGGAAATGGCCTATAGAATCGGCTGTGATTTCATCCTGGTGCTGAGCGGTGAAACCCAAAA
>JAZFSR010000143.1:0-2083 GCA_036446295.1 Candidatus Aminicenantaceae bacterium | reverse complement strand
GGTCTTAAAATAATTTATTTCCGTAGGCGAAAATAGCGGGTTGGCCGCCGGTGTGCCAGAATAGGATTTTGGCATCCCTGTCGATATGGCCCTGCCGGATAAGAGCCATCATTCCGGCCAAGGCTTTTCCCGTGTAAACGGGATCGCAGAAGAGGGCCTCTTTTTGTGCCGCGAGTAAAATCGCCTCTCGCGTGGCGTCATTCATTTGACCATAACCCGGGGCCATAACGCCGTCAAAAAGGACAATATCTTTTTCTGTCGTAGGATTGGGCATTTTGAGCAGTTCTGCGATGTCCTCTAGAACTGAGGCGATGCGCTTTTTTTGATGGTGTGCGTCCCTTCTATGGCAGTTCCCCGTGATGCGAACGGGATTTCCCAGTGTGCGGAGTCCAAAGAGGAGTCCGGCGTGTGTTTGGCCGCTGCCTGAGGGAATCACAATTTCGTCAACCTTAAGTCCCAACTTTTCAAGTTGATTGGAAAATTCTTTGGCCGCATTAATATATCCTAAGGCCCCGAGAGGAGGGTGCCCGGGACCCAGATGAATCACATAGGGATTGGCGCCTTTTTTTCGGAGGTCTTCGGCGATGCGCTCGAGCTCCATATCGGCGCCCTTCTCGTCCTCTCCTTCCGGATAGAAGTGCAGCTCAGCGCCCATTAAGCGGTCCAGAAGGACATTCCCGGACGTGCGGTATAGATCATCTGTATCCGGTACACGCTCCTCAAGCTGGATGTGACATTTCAAACCCAAACGGCTGGCAGCGGCGGCTGTCATTCGAGTATAGTTGGATTGAATGGCGCCTGTAATCAGCACGGTATCTGCTCCCAAATCGAGGGCTTCACCGAAGTAGTATTCAAGCTGGCGGGCTTTATTTCCTCCAAAGGCCAGACCCGTGCAGTCATCGCGCTTGACATAGAGATGAGAAACATGAAGTGCACGAGCCAGATTTGGCATTTCTTCTATGGGAGTGGGGACATGGGCTAGCTTTGCCCGGGGGAATGATTCGAGACGTTTAAAAATCATAGAAGACACATATCACACATAAATCTGCCGAGTCAATAGATGAAAATTGATATTTTGTACAAAATATTGTACAATTTAATCAAGGTGAGAATATGGATAAGATAATCGGTGTTTCCGAACTTAGAAAATCCATGGCCTCAATAGTAAAAGAAGTTCATGAAAAGGGTTCCCGTTACATCATTATGCAGCATTCGCGGGCTAAAGCCGTGCTGTTGAGCCCGGAAGAGATGGAAACTCTGGAGGCTGGAGCAGAGAGGATATTCCATGAGGATGTCAAAAGTGCAGTGGAGGACAATATCGAGAAAGAGCTCTCCTCGTATGAGAAATTTTTTGGGAAAAAGTAGGACTTAGTACTTCTGCCAGCCTTTGCCCTGGATCATGCCGCGGATGTAGGCGGCCTGGCCTGCGTGCAGTATGCTGTCATCCAGAATGGAGATCAGGCGTACTCCGACTGTCGGGATGGGATTGTATTGGGGTTCGTCCAGTTCTCTATCGAGATCTTCCTCCGAAATACCCTTAAGGTACTGGATTGTTCTTTTGACCGTGGCCTTCAAATAATCGAGAAGTGTTGGGATATCCGGTGATTGAAAGGCTGCGACCTGTTCGGGAATGTGGCCGAAACCGATTTCCCTGGGATTGGCGTCGCTGTTGAATCTGGCATGCCATTTGTCTTTTATCCACAGCTGCTCTTCTCCCATCAATGAGGCAATCTGGGCGTCCTGCTGCCGGGTCAAATGCCAGACCAGCCAGCCGATACTGTTGCTCTCTTTGCGGGGCATCCAGTTGAGGTCCTCCTGAGTCAGGCCTCTCAATACATTCTCGAGGTATTCTGGAACGCGGTTGAATCCATCAGCCAGTAAGTCAAACCAGTTCATGGGTTCCTCCTTTGATAGGTTTGAAGTGAACTTATCACACAAAAAATTTACAGTCAATTTAACAGTAATTAAAGGGACATCATACTTAATTCAAAAAAACTTCTCGAGGAATTAAGTATGATGTCCCTTTAATTATTTGTCTCAGATTTTTTCCTTTCGGGCGAAGATGATCTTGTACATGGACGGG
>JAZFSR010000142.1:0-2768 GCA_036446295.1 Candidatus Aminicenantaceae bacterium | reverse complement strand
TCAATATTTTATTCTTCTGAGATGGGATCGAATACAGATATTTATCGTTACAATATCGAAGCAGGAAAGACCACCCGTCTGACAGATACACCTGACTCAGAATATTCTCCAACTGTAATGATTAACAGAAAACGGTTTTCTGTTATCCAATTAGTGATAAGTGAAGGGCCCAGGGAAGGTGCTCAGCCTCTAATCGCTTTTCCCATAGACGGGGGCCAACCGGACTTGATATATGAGGATGGAGAGAAAGTGGGCTATCATGCCTGGATTGATTCAGATACCGTGGCCATGTTTTTACTAGGATCACCCAATTTTTTACAAATCGTAAATCTCAAAGATCAAACCTCCCTCCGTGTCGCCGACAATATTGGACGTTCCCTCTATAAAATTCCAAATCAGGACGCCATAAGCTTTTCACAGAGTAAAGAAGATGCTTTAAATGTTATTATGAGGTATAACCTTAAAACCGGAAAAACAGAATCCATAGTTCCCATGCTTGAAGGCAATAGCTTTTATGCCTGGACCTCCTCAGGAATGCTGGTCATGGGAGTAGGATCAAAGTTGTATGGATTTAGGCCAGAAGTCGATAAAGATTGGGAGTATATCTGGGATCTCAATGAATTTGGGATCAAAAATATTTCCCGCCTGGCGGTCCATCCCGAAACCCTATGGATCGCTATCGTCAGCAGCCAATAGCAATCAAGGGGGACATCATACTTAATTCTGCAGTCAATAATTAAGTATAGTGTCCCTCTAATTAAAACAAATAATTAAGTATAGTGTCCCTTTAATTGGCTACTTGAATTTGTATTCTAAGGGGGGTTCAGCGCCAAGCAAATGTTTTACAAAGTAGTCCCACTTCCGTCTCTGCATATAACTTTCACGACTAAATCCATGTCTCCTGTTCGGAAACAAAATCAGATCGAAATCCTTATTGGCCGCAATGAGTTCATTGACAACAAGAAGCGTGTTGTACATGGGAACATTGGAATCCATCGTTCCGTGGGCGAGAAGGAGCTTGCCCTTAAGATTTTTGGCCAACAGCTGATTGGCCTGATTGTCATAACTTGTTGTGCCGTCGTCGTATGTCTCCAGAAGTCCCTGCCACTTTTCTCCCCAATCGTCTTCGTAGTTTCGGTTGTCGTGATTTCCGGCTCCGCTTACCGCCACTTTGAAGAAATCAGGATAGCGTAGGATGGCATCCGTCGAAGCAAATCCGCCCCCCGAATGGCCGGTGATTCCCGCTCTATCGATATCAATCCATGGAAATCGCTCTGCAAGCTGTTCCATGCCAGTGATCTGGTCAGGAAGTCCGTTGTCGCCCATATTGCCGTAGTATGTTGCATGGAACGATTTCGACCGCATGGGTGTTCCCATGGCATCTAAAGAAATCACTATAAATCCCAATTCGGCCAAAGCCTGCCTGTCGCCTCTAGCAGCAGAAAAACTGCGGCTGCCAACACTTCCAGACTGCGGACCAGGATAAATGTAGTTAACGATAGGATATTTCTTATTGGGATCTAGGGTTGTGGGCTTGAATAAAAGCCCGTAAAGGTCGGTTCTATCATCCCTTGCCTTTACTGAAAAGGGGACAGGTGGAATCCATCCGGCCTCGATTAGGCTGGAAATATCGGCTTTTTCAGCCATCAATAGTTTCTTGCCATCAATACTGCGGACTTCGGAGACTGGCGGCTCGACAGGAGTCGAGTAAGTGTCGAGAAAGTTCTGTCCTGATGGGGAAAGAGAAATGGAATGGTTTGCATTGTTGGGAGTGAGGAGCTTTAAGCCTGTTCCATCCATATTGACGCAGTAAAAATACTGAAAGTAGGGATCTCCAGGCTCTCGACCTGCTCCCGAAAAATAAAAAACACGATTGTCTGTATCCATCCGCATCAGCTGCAGTACATTCCAATTTCCATTTGTTATACGGTTTTTCAACTGTCCTGTTTCTAGGTCATAGAGATAAAGATGACCCCAGTTATCACGCTGTGAAAACCATATCACTTCGTTTGATTCAGGAAGGATATGCCAGTTTATTCTGCCAATTCCGGATTCAAAAAATGTGGCGACTTTCTCCTCAAGGATATCTCTGACTACCCCGGTTTCAGGATCGGTCATCCTCAGCACAACATGCTTGTGGTCACGAGAAACAGAGACGAAGGCAAGTTGAGACGAATCGGGGCTCCATTCTGCATCGGCCAGTCCTCCTCGATAGGCAATGTGATCGGTAATGGTGGAGCGGTGCTGGTCTGGAGGCATTTGAAGCCTCACCACACGCGGTTCCTCTACATGGATTACAATCCTATGAATGCGGAATATTTCTTTATCCTCAGGTAGGGGATACTTCCATGCCTCCAATTTGGGATGTCCAACATTGGTGGTCACAAGGTACATTTCTCCCACACCTCGACCGTCGTGCTGAAAAGTGGCGATCTTCTTTGAATCAGGCGACCACAAGAGCACAGGGCGAGTACTTTTTGTCCAACCGGCATTATTGGTTCCATATCCAAAATCTTCTATCCCATCGGTTGTGAGCTGGGTTTCCTTCTCTGTTGAAAGGTTTTTTATCCAGAGATTATTCTCCCGGATGAATGCACCGAGGTTTCCATCCGGAGAGAGAATTAAACTCCGGTCAACCCGTTTTATCTTCTCGCCCTTCGTGCAGAGATCTTTTTTTATCTGATACGAGTATTGAAAGGAACCGACTGTGAAAGTTAGAGAATCCCGCTTATCTGAAAACTCAAAACTTTGAAACGGCAGTTTAAACG
>JAZFSR010000141.1:0-4829 GCA_036446295.1 Candidatus Aminicenantaceae bacterium | reverse complement strand
GACTCTGAAAAAGGATTTATAAGGAGGCAACTCCAGCCTAATATTCGATTTCTCTTTGGCATCGGGCTGCTGACCTTAATCGGAGCCCTGAATATTTATGCCTTTCACCATGCTAAAATTGAGGCTCAGGGCGGCGGCGTGGCCAATAGAATCGTCCAGCAGTACTTCAACCTTCCCAAAGTAAAAAATCCAAGCATCATCTCTCCTTACTATACGGTTCAAGCCACAGAGAATTTTAATGACGCTCCTATCAGAATCGTCGAATGGGCGGATTTTCAATGTCCGGACTGCCTCAAGCTCCGGAATGACTTGGAAGATCTCAAAGAAGAATTCGGAGACAAAATGAACGTTGTCTTCCAGTTCTTTCCCCTGGACGGAAAATGCAATTCTGTTCAGGAGAAAAACCGGCATCCTCAGGCCTGCGATCTCTCTTTTATGTCCGCACATGATCCAAGCAAATTTCTGGCTATTCACGATGAGATATTCGATAACTTTAACAAAGTGAGAGACGTAGATTGGATCAAAAATCTTGCACAAAAATATGGTGTCGAAGAGGCCCTAACAGATGAAAACACGATAAAAATTGTCACTGATATTATCGACACCGGAAAAGAATACAAGCCCACATCCGACCGGTTCACCTTCGGCATCCGATCGACACCGACAATGATTATCAACGAACGGATGGTCATCGGCACTCTGCCCAAAGTCCAGCTCAGAGCCATTTTTCAGGCTATACTGGATCAGAAGTCTCAGGACGAGAAAACAGGATTTATCGAAGATTGGAGATGATTTTTTTAATCACTTCTTTTCTTTTTTCACTTTTACGGTCAATTTTTGCGACAAATAAAGCGTACAGAATTTTCTCCGTACTCTTTCCCTTTGGGTACTCTTTAAGTTCTTATTCGGGGGCTTTTTCCGGATTCTCGTGATGACAATTCGGGCATTCCAGCTTCATATCTTTTTGGTTTCTTTTTTTGTTATCCTCCAAGAGTAAAAAACACAAAAATCATCAAATCCCAGAGAGTGTGACTGACACAAATCAAAATAATTGACTTATAGCGAAGATACAAAAAACCCCAGAATAATCCACACACTCCTGCCGAGAGAACCAGCATAATATTTCCACTCGCCGCATGTACGAGAGCATATAGTACAGAAGCAAAGATAAAGCCCCAATATTTTCCAAACCGTTTTTCCCAGTGACGCTGCAGGTAGCCTCTCCAGAATAATTCTTCTCCCGGCCCGATTAAAACAATCATAAACAACACGATCCTCAGAGCGGAAGCATTTTGTTTAAAGCTGTAAACCTGGCTGATCTCAACTCCGGCGAAGGGAAAGATAATCCTTGAGACTTCGTTCCCAACAAAAAAAACAGCATAAAGAAAACCGGCAGACAGGATGCCGAGGCCAATTTTTTTGAGCAGTCCCTTATGGATGTCCTTGAAAATCAGGTCCAGATAGGATTTATCCGAAAAAAGTCCAAAAGAGACGAGCACAACCAGATTCAAACTCATCCACCACCAAAAATCGAATTCCCCAATCCGGCGCAGCGCAAAAAGCGGGACAAAGAGGAAAACAGCCAGAATGGCGGCTAAAAAAGATTTTGACTTAACAGAAAGATTCGAATCAAGGGTCATTTAAGCTTCAGGAGAAATTGAAGCCATACCGCTGAGGTACAGAGCAGCCCGAAAACAAGATTGTGTTGGGCTGTCGCACCGTCCAGGATGACGAAATCCATGGGCTGACGGGGCGTGTGTCTGCGCATGCCTCTCCCCCACAGCTTTAAGGCACTGGGCAGGCCAAGCAGCACGACAAAAAAAGTCCACGGCATGGCCGCAAGCTGACCGGACATCAATCTGGGGGCAAGAATCAATCCAACAATAATCACAAAAGACCCAAATATCAGGAACGCATAATAGGACAAAGATCCTTTGTCTCCGAAAAGAGAGGCCACTGTTGCGACTTTTTTCTCAGTGTCTGAGGAAGCATCCCTCCAGTTATTGGCATGGAGGATTGCGCTGACCAGCATGGCCATGGGCACAGTCCAGAAAACAGGAATCCAGGAAAAATCGTTTGTCTGAACAACCCAGGCCCCCAGGGATCCGAGAATACCAAAATTGAGAAAAACAGCCAGATCTCCCAACGCATGGTACTTCAATCCGGCATAAAAAACGCCAATAAAAACCCCTATACCTCCAATGATCAGAAGGACAGTCCCCGTCATCAAGACAAGCATCAAACCCAACGCCGAGCCGATGACAAAAAGAGCCACCGAAAATACTGTGGCCTGCTTGGTCGTAATCCATCCGCGAACAATGGCCCCGCTGACCGGAGTGACCATCTTGTCCAAGCCCCGCTTGAAATCAAAGACATCGCTCAAAATATTGGCTGCCGAATGCAGTATCATCATGGCCAATAGAGCCAGGACAAATTTCAGAATATCCAGAGACGCCTGCCCCACAACTACGGCTAACGATGTGCCGAAAATAACCGGCATCGTTGATGCAGGCAGAGCCCAGGGCCTCATGGCGGTCAGCCATTTTTTTAAAAAGGGCACGTTTTCGTTCTGCATGTTTTCCATCATGGGTGATTTCTCCTAATTACTCAGAGTGCAATAATATCAAATCCATACTGCTGCTTCAAATCAATTAAGTGTTTTTCGAATGTCCCAGCTTTCCTGTCCTGCTTGATCTTCTCCTCTATCTCCGATCGGACTTCCTCAAAAGGCCGTGATTCCTTCTCGCGGCTCAAGACTTTAATAATATGGTATCCATACTCTGTTTCGACAACATCGCTGATCTCTCCCACCGGCACTGAAAAGACCGCATCTTCAAATGGTTTGACCATATCCCCATGGCTGATGTTTTCGTACAGCCCTCCATTGTCTTTTGAGCCGGGATCCTCTGTGAATTCTTTGGCAAGACCGGCAAAATCTTCTCCACTTCGGGCCCGGACAAGAAGGGCTTCAGTTTTTTTTAATATTTCTGCTTTTTCACTATCCGTTTTACCCTCGGTGAGATATAGGATATGCCGGGCTGAAGCTGTCTTATCCTGTTCATAGACGGCAGATATTTCTTCATCTGTCACCGTGATCTCCCGGGCGAGTAGAACGTTTAAATAATTCTGGATAACAAGATCCGCCCGGATATTCTCTTTAAATGCCTCTTCATCCAGTCCATTGTCCTTGAGTGCCTTCTGAAAGGCCTCCGGCCCTCCCGCACGAGAGTACTGATAATTCAATGCCGCATCCAATTCCTGGGGAGACACCACCGTTTTTGCATCCCGGGCCGCATCGAGAAGCAGCTTTCGTTCGGCTATCTGGATCGCACTCCGTTCCACAACGTCTTTAAGCTGTTCAGCATCAAGCCCTTTCAATTCTTGGATACGATTGCCCAGGCTCGTCTGCAAAAATTGGATGACCTCAACCGTGGTGATTTTAAAGTTTTTTGACACAACAAGAGAAAATGTTTTTGCCGGATCTAGAGACGGCAGAACTGCAGACAGCTCTTGGGCCAACATAAAGGCAGGATTATCCTTATTGAGCCCGGCTTCATCCCCTTTTTTACCGCATCCATACAGTCCAACCAACAATATAAAGCATAGGATAATAGGTTTTTTCACTTCAGTCTCCTCTCTTAAAAAATGTGGGGAGGGATGGTAACACAGAAAGTAATTACCGTCAATTAAAGGAATAATTAAAGGGACATCATACTTAATTAAGAAATAATTAAGTATGATGTCCCTTTAATTATTCATCGAGATGGGAAATATTTTTTCTATCTTTTGTTCTTTACTAAATAGGAAGCGAAAGAGCGTCCGTCGATTTTTGTGTACTTGAAGTTTGCATCTCTTTCAAACTCGACTCCATCAAGATTCAAGGGTTCAGAAAATTTGGCGTATTTAAACAGGGCTTCTTCCTCATAGGTGGTGTTTTCAAAATTGGCTTTTTTATGAAATTTCGCATATTTAAAGGCGGAGGCTTCTTTAAACTCACATCCTCCTATAGAGTTAAAAGCAGTGTCTTTCACTATATATAGACGAAAATAAAATCATTTGGTTCCCCGTCTTTAAAAAGTAAAGATATCAATAATTTCCAACACCTTCAGCATTAAGACGAAGGCCCCATCTCCTATATTTGACTCATTTTTTAAAACGGACAGCTCTTGAGTGTTTTGGGCAAGAAGGGCCGAAGTCCAGAAAACAGCCCTATTTCCTGCGGGCCGGGCCAAGGTCCAGGAATCCAGAAAGGATTGAGCCGCCTGGTCTTTCCCCAACCGTTTGAGTGCCATAACACCAAAAATGTGATTTGTGTCCCAGGACAACTTCTTTTTTTCCGTGAAATCAACAATATTTTGATACAACTTACGAGATTTTTCTCTTTCCCCATTTTTTTCGAAAGCCAGAGCTAAAACAAAGTTTTCCAGTCTTTCATCCCTTTCAAAAGGACGTCCAACACCTAGATTTTCGGGCCATTCTTTAGCCCCTTCAGCAAGGACAACAGCTTTGTCATATTCCCCGGAGGCAAAATATTGAGCAGCGAGGAGTATGTTGGCCTGACGGTAGACTTCGTGGCCCTCCCCTGCTCCTTCATAAGGCAGGATGGTCGCCTTCTTCAGGACAGACAGGCAGTCCTCAAAATGATCCGCCCTTAAAAGAGAACGGGCATAGTCCATGGCCAGTACATAGTGTTCCGGGTTTTGTCGATAGAATTCTCCTGAGATTTGAAGGGCTTCCTCATTCCGCTCAAGAGACAGAAGATAGTCCGCCATGAGATGAGGCGCCCTCCAGTTATTTTTCTCTAAAGCAGCAGCTTTTTTATAGTCATC
>JAZFSR010000140.1:0-3948 GCA_036446295.1 Candidatus Aminicenantaceae bacterium | reverse complement strand
AAAATAGATACAAAAAGCTCTATGTTTCCTCTAAAAGGCCTTCAGAAAAAGAGTCTTCTCATGAGGGCTTTGTAGGTGACGACTTATTCTGTTTCAGGAACACCTGTTTTCTTGAAGAACTGAGATGCAGGAACGATTCGGATATTTTTAGATTTAACTCTGAGCGGGAATATTTCGTAGATCATATCTTCATCCAATATCTCTTGAGATTTAAGGCCTGTATATTTAATGGGAGATGGGGTGTCGGCAACCAGCGCGTCTCTTAAAGATTGGGCATCCTGTGTGATTATTGCGATGGTGACGTTTTCAAAATTCAGGTATTTCCTGATGGCAGTATTAACCTGTTCAAGCGTGATCTTCGGGAGCCTCTCCTGAGCTTCCGCCAAAAAATCCTTATACCCGTAATAATTGGAGTCCATCTGCCATCCCAGCCGCTCTCCGATTGTCTGAGCATAGAGTTTTGTGTAGTTGAGAAGATAAGTTCTGACCAGCTCGAAGCGTTCTGCCGGGATGCCTTCTTGAACGAGTTTTTTCAGCTCGAATAGTGCCTGCCGGAGAACAAAATGTCTGTTGGAGTTGGCCAGAGGACGTATCCAAATGGAAAAATACTGCTGCTGACGTCCGTAATTTTGGGCAGGGAATTTATCGCGTCCCTGGATAAAGTGGTCTGCGTAGGCATAGTCTCCATAGTTTTGTCCGCGCTCTTCACGAATCTTCTGAAAAAGATGAGACACATGCTGTCTGTGCTCCCCAAAATGCGAGATGGCAATCCAGAGTGCAAAATAGTCTCTGTCTTTTTTGGAGAGAGAGACAGGGAATCCCAAAGACATGGCTGTTGCCGGCGTTTGCTTTTCAGCAATAACGAGTGCAAGGCCATCGGAACTTGTTTGTTCGGGAAGGACCAGTTGTGGTGTGTGCCCGGCAGGGAGTGTCGAAAAATCACTTTTCATCTTTGCCGGGAAATCAAGTGGATACCCCCCGGCGAGGCCAAGCGTGAAATTTCCCTGAAGAAAATGTTCCGAGTAGAAAGACTGCACATCTTCAAGAGTCAAGCTTTTAACGCTTTCGACGGTGCCGGCTTCAGTATGTCCGTAGGGGTGGCCTTCATACATAGCCAGGTTGAGAATCTCCTTGCCGAACTGTTCATCCATGTTTGAAACGAGGGTTCGCTCAAGGAAGTTGAGCTGATTGGTCTTGATACGGATAAAATCTTCTTCCCTAAAGCCTGGCTTGAGAAGCATGTCCTTAATAATTGAATAATATTCTTCCAAGTTGTCGACATGGATTTGTCCCGTAAAGACCGACATTTCCTTGTCCACATTCAGGCTCACATAGGCTGCCATCGGGTAAAATCTTTGGGAGATATCCTTAAAAGAGAGGTCCTGTGTCCCTCCGCTGGCCAGGATACTCCATGTGAGCTGGCAGAGGCCTTCCTTATCAACCGGATCGTTGGCCGAACCAATGTTTAAAAGAATCCGAAAGCTCACCAAGGGATTACCTTCTATGGGGAGAAGTTCAGAGTTGAGCCTATCCATACTTTTCTGAGTACAAGAGACAAAAAACAATAACAATCCGAGGATAAAGACACCCAAAAGACAGGATGTGTTCTTTTTCATCGTTCCTTCCCTTCTGCAAGAGTGACCACGGTGCTGTTTGTGGTCTTGAAATATTTTTGTGTCATTTCCTGGATATCTTCCGGAGTGATCTTTTCGTAGAGATCAAATACTTTGTTCACCGTATTAGGATCCCCTGTCAAATTGATGTAATAGGCCAGGTTTCCGGCGATCCCGTCTGTTGTTCCCAGTGAATTGGCAAAGGAGTACTTGAGATTAGACTTCACTTTAGCCAGAGTCTCTGTGTCAACAAGCTCTTCCTTCAGGCGTTCCAATTCCTTAAATATCTCTTCTTCTATATCGGGCAGGTCCTTTTCCTGCTTGAGGACCGCGTTGAAGATCAACAAGAAAGGATCTCGGTGGTCGGAGAAGCTCGTGAAGAACGATTGGCATTTTTGTTCTTCTATGACCAGCTTCTGGTAGAACGCTGAAGAACTTGAAAAAGCAACAGCGGCCAGAAGATCCATGGCTGCCATATCGATGGTTTCATCAGAAAAAGCCGGGCCGTGAAATCCAATGGCCAATCTGGGCAGCGTTGGGGAAGGCCAATCATAGTGGGCCCTCCTCTGTTTAGTCTGGGGTTTTTCTTCCGGAGTGACAAGTGTATAGTCGGACTTTTCCCATGGACTGTAGTATTTCCGAACATAATCCATCAGTTGGTCATGGTCGAAATCCCCCACAACAAGCAGAATGGAATTGTCCGGAGCATAAAAGCGTTTTTTGTAGAGCTGGCTGTACTCAAACTGATTGGGCATATCCAGAATGTCTTCCAGGTAGCCCAGTGTGGTGTGTTTGTACGAGTGCAAATCGAAGGCTGTATCCCGCAATGTTTCATAGATACGCCTGGAGGGATTGGAGACGCTGGCGTAGTATTCACCTTCGATAACAGGCGCTTCAGATTTGATCATCTCTTCATTATAATAAAGATTAATGAATCGATCGGCCTCTGTTTTTACGACGTTTTCCAAGTTTTCCCGGCCGGCAAAAACAACAAAATAACAAGTGTAATCGTCTGTTGTATAGCCGTTAGTCCCGGCTCCCAAAAGTGTCAAAAAATCGTCATAATCTTCGCGCGGAACATCTTTGGTTCCCTTGAACATCATGTGTTCAAAGAAATGAGCGAATCCGGATTTTCCGGGCTCTATTTCGTTCCTGGAACCGGACCGGACGATAGTGTAGAAGGAAATGATATGAGGATTATCTAAGGGGATAGAGACGATTTTTAATCCATTTTCCAATTCTTCAATTTTGTAGTCGTAGGGAAAGATTTTGGCGGAGTGAAGTGCGGCAGGAATGGTGAGCAGGAGTGCCAAGCAAAGAGCAGAGGAAATAAATTTTGACATGTGATTAGACCTCCTTCCCTGGCGGTTATCCGGTTTTTGGTTTGCCAGTTGTTCGGTGTTAGAAATATATCAAAAAAAGAGGTGCGGAGACAAGGACTATCTAGCCTGAATTATTCAAAAAAACTGCCGACCCCGTCACCTTTCACCCTTTTATTCTTTATGGATGTGTGTCAACCAATCTGAGTAAGCCTCATGCTGTCCCCTGACAACTTCTAGATAAAGTTTTTTTATTCTCTCGGTGATGTCTCCCACTTTGCCCGTTCCAATGGTGTATTCTTTTCCTGCGTCTGCTGGATCGGAGTCGTCGGTGACAGAAACTATCGAAGCGATTTCAGCGGCAGTGCCGGTAAAGAAGGCTTCATCAGCCTCGAAAAAATCCTTCTTGGTTATGGGGCCGACTCGACATTCCATGCCAATATCTGAAGCCAGCTTAAGGACACTTGTCCGTGTAATGCCTTCAAGTACTGATTCAGACATGTCATTTGTTTTAAGAACACCATTTTTGATAATGAAGATGTTTTCCCCAGGACCCTCGGCGATGTTTCCCTCGAGATTCAAATAGACAGCCTCATCGTACCCCTTTTTTCTGGCCATAACACCGCTGAGTGTCGAAAGGACATAGAGGCCTCCGAGTTTAGCACTCTGATCGAATTGGGTGTGGTGGATGCGCCTCCAGGGGATAATGTTGACTCGGGCTCCTCTCTTTGCAGCGTCTCCGAGGTAAGCACCCCATTCCCATGCGGCCACCATCAATTCTACACGGGAATGTTTGGGTACGAGTCCAAGATTTCCGTACGAATAAAAAAGTAGGGGTCTGATATACGCGGCGTCCAATTGGTTTTCTTTCAGGACGAGCAAAATGACATCACGGATTTCTTCTTTAGAGTAAGGAATGTCCATGTGGAGCACAGATGCGGAATGCATAAACCTGTCCATGTGTTCCGGGAGTCGAAAAATGGCAGGGCCTTTTCCTGTGTCATAGGCACGTATTC
>JAZFSR010000139.1:0-4856 GCA_036446295.1 Candidatus Aminicenantaceae bacterium | reverse complement strand
CATCGATAATACTCAAAAGAAATTTTTCTGCCTCATCAAGTTCATCCATCATGATGTAGGAATTGGCGATGTTACTGACAGTAAATGTATCATTAGGCTGACGGCTGAGGACCTGAAAGAAATACTCGAGTGCTTTCTCGAAATTTTTTTCCTTGAAGTAGAGATTTCCCATGGCGAAGTAGGCGTCTATCACATCAGGATCTTCCGTGATAATCTTTTCGATCATCAGAACGGCGGCCTCGAATTTTCTATCCAGCCCCAACTCTCTGGCCTCTGAGAGCTGGTTAAAAATGGTGATTTTATCTTTTGGGTCTCCGAGCTTTTTACCTTCGAGAGAAGCGTCCGTAATCGTGCCGAGATACCCTAGTGCAGCTAACTTCTGGCGGGAATCTTCATCCATCTGGCTGTAGTCAAGTTTAAGGGCATTTTTTTCGGTCTCTTCCATGAAGACATCGATGATGTCTTTGAGCCGTCTGACTTCACGCGGTTCGACATCCAATAAATTGGCGCTTTCTTGAGGATCTATCTCCAGGTCATAGAGCTCCAGCCGGGGAGCTACGATCAGTTTATACCGGCTGTTCTGGATACTCGTCAGCTCGCTCCATCCATAATGAAACCGAGGGTAATAGGTTTCAGAGTAGGCGAAGGCCTGCGGATCCTCCCGGTCTTTAAATAAAAGCGGCTGCAGGCTTTTACCCTGGGCAAGAGAGGGAATCGGGATGTTGGCCATTTCAAGCATCGTCGGTAAAATATCGACAAGGGAGACAACCGTTGACCGGCTCGAACCAAAAAGGGTTTCAAATGGCGTCACGATAATCAGAGGCACATGGACCGCTTCCTGATAGATGAAAAATCCATGGGCGTTCTCCTTATGGGCCCCGAGGCTTTCTCCATGATCTGAAGCAAAAATTAGAATTGTGTTTTCGATGAGATTTTCCTCTTCCAGATACTGCCAGAGCCTGGCCAACTGAGAATCAGTATAAGCGATTTCTCCCACATAGGGTCTGTTGGGATACTGCTCCTTGAAAGGGGAGGGGGGATCATAGGGCGTATGGGGATCATAAAGATGGATCCAGGCGAAAAATGGTTTTGATTTATGGTCCTCAAGCCATGGGAGGACTTGGTCGATGACTTCATCTCCTCTGCGCTGTACATTGCCGAGAGAAATGGATTTGTACTGGCTCAGATCGAACTGGTCAAAGTAAAAATCAAAACCCTGATTCAGGCCCCATTTGGAGTCCAGGACATAGGAGGCCACAAAGGCTGCGGTGTCGTATTCGTTTTCCTTGAAGAGTTCGGCCAAAGTTTTCAGCTCAGGAGGGACTAGGAATCCTCCGTTGTCTCGAACGCCGTGAAAAGCTGGGAATGTTCCTGTCATGATAGAGGTATGGGAAGGCAGGGTCAGCGGTGTCGGGGAAATGCAGTTTTCAAATTTGATCCCTCGTTTAGCAAAAAGGTCCATGGTGGGGGTGTCCACATTTTTGTATCCATAGCACCCGATTCTATCCACACGGAGAGTGTCGACGGTTACGAGGATGTAGTTAAAGTCTTTATTCCCGGTCAGCCGGTCAAATTCATTTTTATTAAACTTGAACACAAAGAGCAAGAGGAGGAGACAAACAGCCGGGATTACAGAACAGATTAAGAGAATCCATCGTTTTTTTGCCATGAGCGTTTCCAATGCTAGAACATAAACCGGATACCGAGCCTGGCCCGTCGTGGACGCACAAATCCGTAGAGTTCGTGTCCTTCTGTAGAGGCCTTATAATCCGGATCTCCTTCAAGGACCCAGTCGTATCCAATACGCGTACCCCAGGAATTGATGGTGTTGTCATTGAAGACATTAAAGACATCGAACATCAGCCCTACTCTGTATTTTCCGGCAAAAGTAAACGTTTTTTCCAACCTCATGTCGAGTGTTTTCTCCAAGGGATAGCGATTTGTTCCGCGTGGTTCAGTCAGAAATGTCACGCGGCCCTGCTTCAATAGTCCAGTCCAGTAGCGGGTTGTCCACGTGTTTCCCGTGATGGCACGGAAATAGGTGCTCAGGTAGATACCGAACGGCAGAACAACAGTTCCCTGGATCTTCAGCATATGCGTGGGATCGTTGGTCGAGCGGCCGTTCGCATTGATCCAGAAGTTTGGGTCGTCTGTTGAGCCACCATACCCGATATCATCCGCAATTTCATTATTTATCGTTCCTGTAGTCTGAGAGTAGACATAAGAGGCCAGTAGCTGCCAGTTGTTGGAGAATCTCTTGTTGAAGAGAAGTTCAATACCCCAGTACTTGCGGTAGGGCTCTCTGCTGATCCAGGAATCCCCTTTTTGAATATTTTTCAGAGTGTATTTGTAATAACTGCCATCGGTCCGTTCCCAGATCTGGAATGTCTCGTCGAGTTCGGGGACATATTGATCGACGGGTAAATAGTTGCCCACTGTATCGACCCGGCCGATAATATTTTTCCAGTTCCTGTAGATAAACATGGCGGAGAGAGACATGTTGTGTGAGAGATCTCTTTCCACGCCTGCTACGATCTGGTGCATGTAGGGATGTTTGATATCCGGATCGATGATGTAATCTGGATGCTCGATCCTGTACCGTTCCACCCAGTTATTGTCCCAAGGATCCCAGCGCCAGAGAGTCTTGTCGCTGTAAGCAGATGCAGGGTTCAAGCGGTCATGGTAGCCGGCAAACATGGCCTCAGTGAACCGGCCGTAGTGAGCCTTCAAGATCGTTGTTCTGTCGCCGAGGATGTCGAAGGTGAATCCGGCTCGAGGCGCGATGGCGTTATTTGTATAGACAGGATTATCACCGCCTGACACCGTCCCCCAGACGTGTGTAAAGCGGAGCCCGAGGTTGAGATTGAATCTGTCTGAAACTTTCCAGGAATCCTGAATAAACTCTTCCACCCGGGTATACTGCGTGCGGGAATCATAGCCCTCGTACTGATAAGCTAAGTAATTTCCCGTGTATCCGTAGCCCACATAATCTATGTAATAGATGCTGTCCGGTCCCGTATAGCCGTACCGGTTTCTGGTTTTAGCATACTCGAATTCAACACCAAATTTGAAATCGTGGTCACCGCCGATAAAGTCTTCTGCGTAATGGGTTATATTCGCGTTGGCCTGATACCGGTTACGGTCAGCGTAGTAGAACCATCCTGCGCTGTCATACTTCATGTTTTTGTTGAGATCATAATGGGTGCTGACATCGCGACCAACCATCGGATCCAGGTGATAATATCCCCAAAAAAAAGCGCCTTTGATGTCGAAAAAGGTTCTCTCGTTGAAGATGAGAGTAAGGCTGAAACTGCCCACAACTTCGGGCGATTCCTGTTTGATGGTAGCTTCTGGAGAAATACTTGGGCCGGAGGACCTGTTAATGCCGTTATAGTAGTCCGCTTCCGCCCAAAGCGTGAAGTTGGTGCTTCTTCCAATCTGAGACGTAAGCTTCATAAAACTTCTAGGCTGTTTGTAATCGCGTGGATTCGGAAAGCCGGTCTCCCAATATTGAGATCTGAAGTACTGCAATCCCATGTAGAACCAAACTTTGTCTCTGGCAATGGGGCCGCCCAGGTGGATGCCATAATCCTGCAGCACGGCAACCGGAGACGTCATATCCGGGAAATCATCGAGATAATCCTGATTGTTGTCTGTCTGCCAGAGTCCTTTTGGCCATTCGTCCTGTTTACCCTGATAAGTGCCACTAAAATGACCGGAAACTTCATTCCCGCCGGACTTTGTCACCAGGTTGAATATAACTCCTGTGAAGTTGCCGTATTCGGCCGGCAGGCCTGGTCCCATAACCTTCGCTTCTTCTATGATGTCTGGATCTAGGAACACCCAGGTTGAACCTTGGTCAGAATCAGATACATCCACTCCATCTATCTGATAAGAAACGCCTGTGCTTGCGGATGCCCCATAAGCGACATCGTCATTAACTCCAGGAGCCATGTTGACGATATCCATTGCGAAATTGCTGAAGGGGATGTTTCTCAGGATTTTATTGCTGAGAGTGACAGACGCTATCTCAGAGGATTTGATATCGACAGTCGGAGACTGTGAGATAACCGTCGCCTGTTCTTCGATTGTGGCGGTCGTCAGTTTCACTCCGATGGTGAGCCTGATGGTTGTTTCCAGGCGGATATTTTCCTGGACATATTTGCTGAATCCAGGAAGTACTGCCGTGAGTGTGTACGATCCTGGAGGCAGTGCCGGAAAACGGAAATTCCCACTGGTGTCGGTCACAAAAGATCTTTCCCTCATCAGCTTATCGCTGGTCAGAGTGACCGTCACCCGAGGTAGAGGAACATTCTCATCATTTGTGATAGTCCCGGCAATGGCTCCTGTACTTCTCGATTGTGACATCACCAGAGAAGAGAGAATCAAACACAGCCATACAGAAAATGAGACAATTTTAAATTTCATTATCCTTCTTTGAATCAAATTTTCTTACTCAAATCCAAAGACCCATTCTAGGTCATCATATCGTTCAGTATAAGGATTTCCAGAATAAAATTCTAACCATTTCTATGTCTTTAAAAATCTTAGTATACTCCAGGACAAATAAATGTAAAGATTTTTTTTGTCGAAATAATTATTTTAACTCCTTTTATATCTATTATTTATGTCGATTTGTTGCAAATTATATTTTATATTTTTTTTTTAAAAAAATACTTTGGGCTGATCAAAAGATACTTGAACTGGTCCTTGGATCTCCATTGCTTCTTTTGGAAGGTTTTGTTATTTTAAATAAACGTAAACGTAAAAGTAAACGTAAACATAATCAGAAATATTTCATGAATAGACAAAATCTTGTCTTGTGCTTTATTTTCTCTCTTGTACTGGTTCTTCCA
>JAZFSR010000138.1:0-4691 GCA_036446295.1 Candidatus Aminicenantaceae bacterium | reverse complement strand
CAACATGACATTTACGTGGAGTGGTCGTGCAATGAAAAAGTGGCGATGGAGATGGGGATTGGAGCATCTATTGCCGGCCGGCGTGCTTTAGTCTGTACAAAAAGTGTCGGCCTGAATGCCATGATCGATCCGCTTATGGTTTTAAACATAACTCCCGTGCATGGGGGACTTGTTATTCTTTTGGGGGATGATCCGGGTGGTTACGGCTCCCAGAATGATCAAGATTCCCGTCCCTTGGCCTCTTTTCTGGAAATACCGATGTTAGAGCCGGCAAGTCCTTCAGAAGGTTATACGATGATGAGGGAGGCCTTTGAAGTTTCAGAACTTTATAAGACTCCTCTAATAATCAGACACACGCGGAGCTTTACGTCGCAGAGCGAACCTGTCCAAATCCGTGAAAAGGATTATCAAGTTATCAATTACGGTTTTTTGAAAGAGCCCCTGCGGTTTGTCCCTATTCCTAAAAATGCTGTAGAAAAACACAGGGATCTGCATAAGAGACTGGAAACATTCGGCAAGTGGTCAGAACAAACTCCATTTAATCAAAAGAGTGGATCAGGAAAAAAAGGAATTATTGGAGCCGGATTTGCCTTTCAAAAACTTCAGGATGTTCTGGGAAATAGTCCACCGGATAAACTCAGACTGCTTAAACTCGGAGTTCTTTACCCCTTACCTAAAAATGTCATTGCCGAATTTCTACGGGAATGTCAGGCCGTCCTTATCGTCGAAGAAAATGAGCCCTATCTTGAAATCCAGATTAAAGCGATAGCTCATGATGCCGGGTGTGCCACTAAGATTTTCGGGAAACTGGACCGGAAAATTTCCCGTGAGGGGGAATTGTTTCGATGGCAGATCCAGGAAGCTTTGCTTAATTTTCTGCCAGAGTTCGAACTTGAGAAGAATTTTCTTAAAGACAATGAAGAGATCGAACGGCCGGAAAAAGAGAATTTTTGTGTCGAATGTGGCTACAGCGAAATTCTCGACCGGCTTCAGGAAGCCGCCGAAAGTTTGGGGCAAAATCCTGTTTTTGTCGGTGATCCAGGATGTCTGGTCACAGTTGCCGACAGGCTGGATGCCAAATATGCCATTGGATCCTCCGTCGGTGTTGCAGACGGCCTGAGCAAAGCAGGGATTGATAAGAAAGTTATCGCGCTCTTTGGAGATTCATCGTTTTTTCACTCCAGCCTTCCCGCCATTTGTAACGTGGTTCACAACCGCAGTGATATTTTGATGGTTGTCCTGGACAATGCCGCTGCCGCAGCCTCCGGATTCCAACCTCATCCCGGTGTGGGAAGAGATGCGATGGGACAAAAAGCCCCATCGCTAGACATTGAACAGATTGCTCGTGCCTGCGGTGTAAAACATGTATATGCCGCAGGACCTAAAAATTCTTCTTCAAATTTAGATGAAATATTTCGTGAAGCTTTAGCCAACAAGGAATTATCTTTAGTCATTGTGCACATAGAGAGCAAAAAATAAGAGAAATAAATATGATTTTATTAAAAGACTGTCCTTCGAGACAAAAACGTCTATCCTATTTAGGGCTAATCGCCATATTTTTTCTTTTGTTTTCCGGTTGTGATACTTCAAAAACTCTCACAAAAGAAAGAATAAAAACTGCAGAAAACGGCCTGCTCAAATCCATCGTTTTCGAAGGAGAAAAGCCCGAGAGAATGAAACTCACCGAACGTATGGCCTACTACAAGGTCCCGGGAGTCAGCATCTCTGTCATCGACAATTTTCAGATTGAGTGGGCCAATGCGTATGGAGTCACAATAATCAACGACCAGAATCCTGTCACGATCTTTTCGATTTTTCAGGCCGCCTCTATCAGCCAAGCTGTCACCGCAGCAGGAGTCCTGGCTCTGATCGCTCGGGGTGAAATCGGATTGAATATCAATATTAATGACTATCTTCAGTCCTGGACAATTCCCGATAATCAGTTCACTCAGAAAGACAAGGTCACGCTCCGAAGATTACTGAGCCGAAGCTCAGGTCTCATCCCTCTTGAATACGAAGGCATCGAATCCATTGAAAACAAACCGTCTCTCATACAGATTCTTAGTGGGGAAAAGACAGATAATCCTCCTGTCTATGTCGCCAACACTCCAGGTACAGAGCTCGAATACTCAGAAGCGAATTTTGCCATTCTTGAAACGCTGATTAAGGATGTAAGCGGACAATCTTTCGCTGATTTTATGACAGAAGTTTTATTTACACCCTTCAAAATGGAACGGAGTTCATTTGCAGACATTTTGCCTGAGCAGCTATTTATCGATGCGGTATTTGGGCACAATAGAGAAGAATTCCCGTTTAAGGGAAAAGGCTATATTTATCCGGTCACTGCGGCCAATGGGCTTTGGACAACTCCATCAGACCTAGCAAATTTTGCAATCAAGCTCATGTCAGCAGCCCTGGGACACTCTCAAAACATCTTTGATCCCTTGTTAGCACGCAGTATGCTTTCTGTTCAGATCGGAAACCAGGGTTTAGGATTTTTTATCGAAGATGAAGGGGAAAATCTTCATTTTTACATCCGAGGCAAAAACAAAGGTTTTTCCAGCTTCCTCGTGGGGTATCCGGTTAAGGGCCAGGGAGTTGTGATTATGACCAACAGCGAAAACGGAGAATATCTGATCGATGAAATCCTCCGGGCTGTCTCCACGGCCTATGATTGGCCCCATTTTCTTCCTGAAATCAAAAAATACTTACGGCTGGATCCATCGGTTTATCAACTTTATGAAGGATTGTATGAAGTCAATCCTGAGTATCAACTCAATGTCTCTTTTGAAGATTACTATCTGATCATCCAACCGACGGGCCAAAAGGCGACTCGGTTCTTTGTGGAAAATCCGACCACATTTTTTTCAACAGATCCCTACATAAGGATTCGTTTTGCCAGGGATGCCGGAGGAACAGTCACGGGCCTTGTTTTAAGGCAGGGGGATTTCAGACTGGAAGCAAAAAAACTCGAGTAATATTCTTTCTCAGTAATCAAAAACCAGATCAAAAAAAATCAGTTCAGCGCGCACTGTCCTGTCCAGCAGACGATAGGACAAGCGCAGTCCCATTTCCAATTCGACGGGTATGTCAAGCGCATGGAAATCCATTTTCAGCTCAACACCGAAGGATTGAAAAGTATTCTTCTTATGGCCTATATGTCCAACTCCATAATCATAAAAAAGATTTGTTCTGAGACGTTTTAGATAAAAAAAGCCATCTAAAGCCCAATCAGGATAAGCCAGGGGAAATGCGTAATTGATAGAAATTTTAGAGAAAGAATCATGATACACATAATCATAACCCCTTGGATAGAGCAGTTCGCTCGAAAATTGATAGTTTATAGGATTTTGCCCTTCAAGTCCCCATTGGATAAAGAGGCTGTGATGTTTGAATAGACCGGGAAAATACAATCCGATTTTGGCAGCAGCCAGGTTTCCTGTGTAGTCACCCTTCCATGGAGTATGGCGGTAAAAGAGGGAAACGGTCTGGCCCCATCGGGGTTTAAAATCACGGAATGAAGATATTTTCGATCTTTTGAAATGCAGTTCATGGTTGAGTGGGAAAAAAAGGCCGTTGCCATTTTCATAGGAATCAGAAAATGTCTTTCCGGATACTGACGTCAAAGATAGGCTCGAGCCCAAAGATAGCGTCATTTGATAATTTCCTCTTGAAAGGTTAAGAGGGATTTGAATCCCTATGTTTGCAGACGTTTCCTTCCAGCTGGACGTTTCTCTTTCTCCCTCATCATCTTCATGGGTGGCCGATCTCCCGCCGTAATTCAAGCCGAAATCCAACAGGGGGAAAAGACCGGAATAGAGACCTGAAACTCCAAATCCTAATTTTTTTTCATTCAAATTGTATGTCAGCTTTCCTATAAGTGACGCCATATTTAAGGTATCGTTAGAAAAGAGATAAAATCCAAGGTCCGGAGGAATAGGCATAGATGTCCAGCTGTGCGCATTCAACAAGTGGGACAATGGCCTGTAATTCTGGACTTCGTATTCTTTAGTTGGAAGAAGTGCGTTATCTTTCCTCCCATCCCCAGATTCGGCATAAACCTGCGGATCAAAAAATGGGAGACTTTGCTTTTCGACAGACTCGATTTTTCTCCACTCATGGGGATCCAATGGGATCTCGGCCACATCATAACCGTCGATGGAATAATCGTTGTAGAGAAGTCTTTTCCCATCCGGAGACACCTCCGGGAAAAAAGCTCCAAATTGGCTGGATGTAATCTGGTACCGGTTTTTATCTGTGGTATCAACGGCATACATGTTATCAATACCGGAATAGGGAGAATTGTAAAAAATATATTCTTTGTAAAAGACAGGGTGAGTGATATTCTCTAAAGAAAAAGGAATGACTTTTTCTATTCTCTGTGATGCTGGATAGACTATTGATAAGGCTCTCCCCTTCCTATTCTGCTGCATTACAACTATCCTTGATCCGTCTTTCGACCAGGATGGATTTAAAAAAAAGTCATTCTCCTGATTTGAAACACGGAAAATTTCCCGGCCGGAATCAACATCCAAAATTAACAGCGTACACTGGCGCTCAGGCGTATACTCGACGACGGCCACAGATTGTCCGTCCATGGACAGCATAGGATCAAAAAGTTTGCTCTTTTTTGTGATTCTCCGCGTTGTCCCACTTTTTATGTCTAATACAGAAATGACAGAATACTCTCG
>JAZFSR010000137.1:0-5152 GCA_036446295.1 Candidatus Aminicenantaceae bacterium | reverse complement strand
TTTCATCGGCTTACCGGCATCTTTCAAGATGTGCTTTATTATTGGTTTTTCGACTCTATCTTGAACATACTCTCTATCGATCCCTTGGTTGATAATACGCCGATCACGCTGGATAATGTTTGTTTTATGAATGGTGGAGCTGATGATAGTCTGATTCCGTTCTACGGGAAGCATATAGCGATAGATTTGCGTTCGATAAAAATAAGGGTATTCGACAAAAATCCAGTGCCGGCCGGATAATCCAAAAGGGATAGACCTGATTCCCACTCCCGGTACAAACCGTGTCCCCGGAGGTAGAGGTGACCAACCGATGTACAGACTGCTTCGTCTCCATGTCACCCAGGCAGGCCCCCAGACAGTATCCGGAACCCAATACCAGCCAAGATAATTATCCCAATCCCAGCGGCCGTAGTGAAAGGGGATCCAACCCCAATCCCAATCAGAGACCCAAGTCCAGCCAAAATCGGTCCATATCCAGTTCCCATTCGAGTATGGCCGCCAACTATATCTGTAGACATGCGGAATCCAGACATATCCATGGGGAGAATGGTGAACCCACATTCCATGAGGAGAGAGATGGTCATAGAAATAAGATGTATCATATCGAGAAGATGTGTCTCTGTAATCCTCTTCGTAATAAGGATCCTCTTGAGTGGGTGGGGAATCTTGAGGGAAGGGCACATAGATAATACAGCTTGAAAGAAGCAAAATGCCAAAAAAAACAAAAGAAACAGAAAAAGAAAAAAGTGAAAGCTTATTTTTCATTGTTTTCCTCCTAATGATCCTGCCAACTCTTTTGGAGATGATCCTTCAATTGTTTATTCCTAATCCAAGGCTTTAAAAACCTTCTTGATTTTTTTAAATGCCCATTGAAGATCTTTTTGTTTAATAACAAGAGGAGGAGAAAATCGGATCACGTTATCGTGGGTCTCTTTGCACAGAAGTCCCTCGGCCTTTAAAGCCTCACAGAAACGCCTGGCACCCCCGGCTTCAGGTTTAAGTTCAATCCCGATTAACAATCCGATCCCTCTGACTTCTTGGATATGGTGACTTCGGATAGACTGCAGCTTAGCTAAAAAATATTTCCCCAGCTCAGCCGCTCTTTCAACGAGTTCTTCCTCTTGAAGAACCTTGAGGGATTCTCGTGCGACCGCACTAGCCAAGGGATTGGCCCCAAATGTGGAGCCATGGGTCCCAGGCGTTAAAAGTTCCAGAACTTCCCTGTCAGAAAGAACGGCAGAAATGGCATAGACTCCCCCACCTAGGGACTTTCCAACTATGAGCATATCGGGTTTAACGTCTTCATGTTCGCAGGCAAAAAGCTTACCTGTCCTCCCCAGTCCTGTCTGGATTTCATCCGCAATGAAGAGGACGTTATTGTTCTCACATATCTCTTTGGCTCTTTTTAAATATCCTTCAGGAGGAAATAAAATTCCAACTTCTGCCTGGATCGGTTCAACGAGAAAAGCTGTGGTATTTGGCGTAATCGCTTCCTCAAGATCTTTTTCACTTCCAAAAGGAACTACAACAAATCCGGGTGTTATTGGACCAAAATTTTTTCTGTACAGGGGTTCGGTCGAAAAGCTACTGATCGGGATTGTCCGGCCATGAAAATTGTCAGAACACACAATGATCTCGGCTTGGTCTTCTGGAATGCCTTTTTTTTCATAACCCCATTTCCGGGCTGCCTTAACAGCCGTCTCGACAGCTTCGGCCCCTGAATTCATTGGAAGCACCATCTGGAAACCCGTAAGATCACACATTTCTTTAGCCAGAAGCGGCCATTGGTCGTTGCGAAATGCCCGAGACGTCAAAGTCACTTTCTCTGACTGTCTTTTTAGCGCTTTGATGATTCTGGGATGACAGTGCCCCTGATTCACCGCCGAGTAGGCGCTGAGAAAATCAAGGTATTTCTTTCCTTCTAGATCCCACACCCAAATTCCTCTGGCTCTAGTGATAACAACATCCAGTGGGTTGTAGTTGTGCGCTCCATATAAATCTTCAAGATCGATATAGAATTTACTGCTTATCTGTTCATCCATGTGTCTCTCCCATACTTCATTTATAGCAGAAATCGTCTGAAAACAAAATATATATCAGACTGGTGTGTCGACAGTTTTCATGAATCATTCAGGTGGCGGTACCATGTGAATTTTAGGGCAAGTACAGCAGACAGAGACAAGGCCAGACAGAGGAGAGACCGCCCATACCAGTGCCCCACAAGATACATGGGAAACAGATAGCCGGCAGCAATCGCGATCATACCGAGAACAACGTTCAACACAGAACGTGACGCTTTTTCAGCATTACTATCACGTTCAAAAGCCGTCAGCCCGGAATCCACCCGAACCGGTTTCCACCGGCCAAAGGGACGGATGGACAGATAAAATTCCTTTAACACCTTTTTATCAACTGGCCGGGTGACCAGGGAACCGATTACGCTTAACAGAAGTGAGGCTGTAATAATCAGTGGAAAAATAACATAGTCCGGAACTTTGTTGGCAAAGAGGGAAACGAGAGAAAGAAAAATTCCTCCAAAAGTACCCAGTGCATATCCCCAACCGTTCATTCTCCACCAGTACCAGCGCAGGACATTAGGAATTAAAACTCCCCCGCCAAGAGCCATCATCATCCAGCTCCAGATCTCAGCGATGGAGCCGGTCTGAAATCCTATGAGAAGACCAAAAAGAACAAGCAGAATTGTGGCAAAATAGCTGAAATGCACGGACTGCCGTTCTGTGGGCTGTTTCTTTTTAAAGGGCTGCCAGAGATCACGGACAATAAATGAGGCCCCACTATTCACGGTTGAGCTAAATGTGGACATAAAAGCAGCCAGCAGCCCGGCCACAACAATTCCCCTTACTCCAACAGGCAAAAAATCTTTCAAAACCAGGGGCATAATTTTTTCAGAATCAGTCACTCCGGTGACTCCTGTCAAGGCCAACAGCACTATGCCCATCACTAAAGCCCATCGTACAATCAAAAACACACTCCAGGCTGCTCCAATTTTTGCGGCATCACGTTCGTTCCGTGACGCAAGAAAGCGTTGAAAGTCATACATCTGAGCCGGCCCTCCGGCATTCATCAATAATCCCTTCACAATCCAGACAATAACGAAAGCTCCAAAAAATTCAAATTGAGCATTGTCCGTACCACTCAACTCGGGCAGTCTCCAGGGGACACGCAAAGAAGTAAAGCCATCTGGAATTTTGGATAGGCTTTCAGGGGTCAGCTTTAACCAGGCGATAAAAGCGATGATGAGGCTTCCAACAGTCAGGACAACCGTCTGGATAACATCGGTGACGACAACACTGAATAAACCGCCCAGGAGAACATATATGGTGGTCACCAAAATGATCAAAACAGCCAGTACGTTCGGTTCAAGAGGAATATAAACAGAGGCGAACTTACCGATCCCCTGGAACGCATATCCGATAAAACTGGCCAGTGTAAGGACAGCCATCAAGGCATACGCGGTTCTTGCTAACCGGCCGGCCGAATCGTCACCAAAACGCGTTTTCATCCATTCAGCAGCGGTCAAAACTTTGGAGCGGCGAACCCACTTACCCATATAGGACAAAAAAAAGGCCCCCATCAAAAATCCCCACATCCAATGATGCCACATGGATTTCATGCCGAAGACAAACAGAATGGAGACGATCCACATCGTACCCGTGATGTCGAAGTTGGACACCGAACCCGACATGGCCAGAGCCAGCCATGGCAGCCTTTTGCCACCCAAAAAATACGACTCTAAACTCTGAGAGGCGCGCTTTCTGTAAAAGAATCCCAGTCCAATAACGGAGAGAAAATAGAGAATAACAATCGCACTGTCGATTCCATTCATTTTTTTTCTTTAAGTTCACGCCGACTCGATAACGGCATCAAACATCGCGACGACATTGTCGAGGGGCACATCGGCCATGATGTTGTGCACCTGCTGGAAAACAAATCCTCCATCTACGCCAAATATCTTGATCTGTTCTTTCACATGCTCTTGGATGTCTTGGGGCGTCGAAGAGGGCAGCATGAATCTCGTGTCACAGCCCCCTCCCCAGAAAGTAAGCTTTGTTCCAAATTGAGATTTCAACCTGGCAGGATCCATGCCGGGACAGGAGATCTGGACAGGATTGATAGCATCCAATCCCGCTTCAATCAGATCAGGCATTAGGGAAGACACATCTCCGCAGCAGTGCATCATAATTTTTACATCGGCCATTTTTTTGGCACGATTCCAGAGCTGTTTGTGGAATGGTTTGAAATACCGGCGGTACATTTCCGGAGAAATAAGGAGGCCGTTTTGTCCTCCAAGATCATCTCCAAAAACAATGATATCGATAAATTCACCCACGGCATCCAGCCATTTTTCAAGATTTTCCAGATGGAGAGCACAGAGTTTCTCGGATAATCTCAAGACATCTTCAGGGAAAAGTTTCAGAGCTGCAAAGTAATTGTCCATCCTGTACAACCATTGAGGAAGTTCAAACATGTTCCCGCCGAAGAGACCCACAATAGCTCTCTCTGTAGAATTCCTGAGGGCCTTCGCCCTGTTTTTCATCTCGACAAGTCCTTCTGGATTAAGGGGAAGATGGTCTCCGGGAGAGGGCACGCCGGTCCAGAGTGTATGATTTATAATTTCTTCAAGGTCATGAAAATCGTCTTCCGCTATCCGTCTATCTATAAGAGGAAAATATGTCTGTTCAAAATAAAGCCACCCCTGTTTCTGAATTCCCAGTTCGCGGCCGTCCGCTGCAAACACATACCAGTTATTGTCTCTCTTCTCGAGATGGATATAATGCGGGATCTGACAAGGGCTGCCATCAGGAAGGACCCAATCCTTCCAGTCCCCCGGCTCGAGCAAAAAACCCCGGCCCAACTCAATCGTGTCCACCGAGAATCGATCCAATACATCATCATCCACAACAGCGAGCTGCTGGACCATGTCATAAATGCGCACCGGTTTCGGCTCCAATCCGAGATGTGCCCGCAGTTTGGGATAGGCCAATGCGGCGATTCCGGAAGAACGATGGGCAGAAAAATCGATGGGAATGCGGTCGGGCTGACAATGGTCCAAAGCCGCAAGAACTCTTTCCCGTGAAGTCATTTTAAATGGAGATGGCGGAGAGGGTGGGATTTGAACCCACGGTACGGG
>JAZFSR010000136.1:0-3214 GCA_036446295.1 Candidatus Aminicenantaceae bacterium | reverse complement strand
ATTTCGGAGAAGTCGATTTTTTTGTGCCTTCCTTAAAGGGAGTTATTGCCAGTATCAATCCACTGGCTAAGGTTATAGATATAACTCACAGTATTCCTTCATTTGATATCCGTGCGGGAAGTTTTGTCCTTTTTGCTTCCTATCGGTTCTTTCCAAAAAAAACTATATTTGTTGCGGTCATAGATCCCTCGGTGGGCTCCTCTAGAAAAATCTTGCTGGTCGAGACTGAAAAGTATTTTTTTATCGCTCCGGATAACGACATTCTCAGTCTTGTGCTGGAAGAGGAAGACGTTATTCAGTTAAGAGAAATATCTAATCCCAAATATTTTTTGCGGCAAACCGGAGTAACATTTGAGGGCCGTGACAAAATGGCGTCTGTATCAGCCTATTTGTCTCTGGGAATACCACCTGAGGAATTTGGTCCACAAGCAAGAACCACTAAAAATAAAATATTGAATAGGCCTCATCAGACTGCAGATAGAATTGAGGGGACAGTCCTCTATAACGACAAATTTGGAAATTTAATCACTAACATTCCCTCATCCCAGCTTGATCCCCTAATGAAAAAATATGGACAGGAGGCTGTTCGTCTGATTGCCGGAGAAAATATGATAATATATGGAGATCATTACTCTGCAGTTCCTGTTGGGGAGCTGGTTTTTCTTTTTGGAAGCTTGGGATTGATAGAAATCGCAGTGCGGGAAGGATCGGCTTTTAATAAATTAAAGGTAAAACCAGGGGCCAGCATCAAAATTACACATTTTAATCACCTATAAAGCTATGGAACATCTGCAGGGAACAATTGAAAGCGTTGTCTATTACAGCCCCGAGACCGGCTATACGGTCTGTAAATTTGCCGGTGAGGATGGTCTGGTTTTTACCATTGTCGGGACATTTCCTCCTTTATCACCGGGTGAAACTATAAAGATTAAGGGAAAATGGGTCATCAATCCGAAATTTGGGAAGCAGTTTAGTGTCGATAATTATATTCCCCTTCTACCTTCCTCTGTCAAAGGGATAGAGAAATTCTTATCTTCAGGGCTCATAAAGGGAATAGGTCCTGTTTTGGCTAAAAGGATTGTCAACCGTTTTGGCCCACAGACTATCGAAATCCTTACGAATAACATCAGCAAGCTTAAACAGGTCGATGGAGTGGGGAAGGTTAAATTCAACGAGATCAAGAAGTCTTGGAGTATGAATGAGGATATTCGTGAGCTTATTATTTTTCTTCAGGAACACAATATTACGACAGGACTGGCCACAAAAATTTACCGCCAGTATGGCAAGAAATCCTACCACATCCTCAAGACGAATCCTTACCAGGCCTGCCATGATATATGGGGTATAGGATTTAAAACGGCGGACCAGATTGCTCTTAATTTGGGGATGAGTCCCATATCGCCGGAACGGATTAAAGCTTATATTCTATATGTCCTCGAAAAGGATAACGAGCAGGGACATGTGTTTTCATTTCAGAAGGATCTTTTGAAATCATGTCAAAAAGAATTAGATGCGGAAGAGGGAAAAATCCTGGAAGCTCTCAAAGTACTGAAATCACAAAAACTTGTTAAAGCGGAGCACCTTGAAGAGGATGAAGCGATCTTTCTCCCTTTTTATTATATGGCGCAAGAAGATGTAGTGAAAGATATTTACAATTTAGCTCATGCTCCATTCTCGAAACCGGAGTTTGATGTAGAAAAAGAGATTTCCAGTGCTGAAAAAGATCTTCAAATCCGGTTTTCTCCTATCCAAAGACTGGCCATTAAAGAAAGTGTCTATAAGAAAATATTAGTGATCACAGGAGGGCCAGGGACAGGGAAAACAACCATTATAAAAGCTATCCTCGATCTTTTCCATAAAGAGGGACGGACAGTCCTTCTTGCCGCGCCGACTGGCCGGGCTGCAAAGCGATTGTCCGAGACTACCCGGAGCGAAGCAAAGACTCTTCACAGGACACTCGAATTTACTCCCAAACTTGGCACCTTCCGTCGAAACGCGCATCATCTTCTCCAGGGCGACGCTCTGATTATCGATGAGTTTTCGATGGTCGATTTACGCTTGATGTATCATCTGCTAAAGGCTGTGCCCAGGGAAATGCACCTTATTCTTGTGGGAGATAAAGACCAGCTGCCCTCGGTGGGGCCGGGAAATCTTCTTCGGGATTTCATCGAATCTGAGATCGTCGAAGTGGTGCGGCTGGATGAGATTTTTCGGCAGGAAAAGGAAAGCTTGATTGTTTACAATGCCCACCGCGTGAATCGTGGGGAGAAGCTTGTGTATCCGGAAAAAGGGGATACGGAATCAGATTTTTACTTCATCCACCAGGAAGACGACCAAAAAGCGTTCCAAACGATTATCAATTTGTGTGCCAACCGCATCCCACAAAAGTTAAATTTGAATCCTCTCTCCCCGGAAATCCAGGTGATCAGCCCGATGTACAGAGGTATTGTCGGAGTTGAAAATTTAAATACTGAACTGCAGAAGCGGCTCAATCCCGACCAGGAGGGGCTGAAATTGGGCAGCCGAGAGATCCGGATTTATGATAAAGTCATGCAGATCAAAAATAATTATGACAAAGATGTTTTTAATGGAGATATCGGATCTGTAGTGAGTGTGGATAAGCGAGCCTTCAGGATAGTTGTCAGCTATGAGGGGCGAGATGTCCTCTATCAGAGAGAAGAACTGAATCAGATTGTCCTTGCCTATGCTATTTCGGTGCATAAGTCACAGGGAAGTGAATACAGTGCTGTGGTTATGCCGCTCATGACCCAGCATTTCATCATGCTCCAGAGAAATTTGTTCTACACTGCGCTTACCCGGGCCAGGCGTCTCAGCTGTATCGTCGGTTCTTATAAGGCCTTGTACATCGCTATTAAAAATGACAAACCGATCAAACGAAACTGCAGGGTCAAAGATAAACTCAAGGCACTGGCAGCAGAGAAAAGTTTAAAAGGATCCGCAAAACCGGATTGAAAAAAAATCTCTAAACTGCTAGACTTTTCTCGCCGAGCCGTGAGGCATTATCCAGAAAAGAGTCCATAAGTACCCCTGTAGCTCAGTATGGATAGAGCAACGGATTCCTAATCCGTGTGTCGCCAGTTCGAATCTGGCCAGGGGTGCCATTTCCACAGAGGTAAAACCCCAATTCTCAATTTCTTCCGGGTTTCTTATTGACAGTATATCTTATTTCTATGTAATATTGTTTATTCAGTAA
>JAZFSR010000135.1:0-7912 GCA_036446295.1 Candidatus Aminicenantaceae bacterium | reverse complement strand
GATGTCCAGAGCGTTTATGAAGATTTTCTTTTTCAAAAGAAGGGTTTGTAGAGAGGAGTGCCCTATGAATAAAAAAATGGATAAAAAAGATGGCCCATTGGAATCTGAGGATATCCGTATCGACTATGATCATTTGGAAGTTTCGGATATCATGGACCAGATTAAAAAAAAGATAGACGCCCGCCCAAAGGATGAATTGGCCGGTCCCGTCTCTGATGAAAAGCTGCCGCAGGAGCCCCTTTTAAATCCTCCTGAGTTTGAAAAAAGCGGTCCTTCTGTATCCAAAACAAAAAGACTGCTGCTCAAGCTCATGAAGCCATTTTCTCCGATTATTAAACTGCTGGTCCTGCCTGTCCATCAGGAATTAAGAGAGACGATCTATACTTTGGATAGAACAAACAAAAGACTGGACTCATTGAGCCGTTTTCTCAACGACGCTCTTGATGAAGTCAAAACAAATCTGAGCGAATTCAACACCGAGACAAATAAAAGGGTTGACCTGGCCTTTGAAGATCTCACAAGAGCTAAGGAGTATGCCAAACTTCTCCATAATCTTTCTCATAATATTGTTGTGGAAATGACCAAGTTAAAAATTGAAGAGGAAAACCTTAAAATCAGGGTCAGGATTCTAGAGAAGGATTTTGAGCATTTAAAAAGTAGGGAAAAGGCACTGGAGTCCCGGATCAATCAATGAAACTTGCCTTCGTTGTTCAGCGCTACGGACTCGACATCAATGGAGGAGCCGAGCTGCACTGTCGTTGGGTGGCAGAACACATGAAAAAGTTCTGTGATGTAAAGATCTTGACGACCAGAGCCTTCGACTACATCACATGGAAAAACCATTTTCCTCTGGGTGAAGAAAATATAAATGGAATTCCAGTCAAAAGGTTTTCGGTCAACCGTCCAAGGAATCCGGAGAGGTTTGGGAAAATCCAGGATTTTATTCTTGAAAACGAACATAAGGAGAATGATGAGCTGCGGTGGCTTTTGGAAGAGGGGCCGGTCTCCTCTTCTTTAATCCATTACATAAAGGACCATGAATCTGATTATGATTATTTTATCTTTTTTAGCTACAGGTACTACCTTTCATTCTGGGGAATTGACGCTGTACCTCGTAAAAGTATCCTGGTCCCTACGGCCGAACATGATCCAGTTATCCATCTAAAGATATTCAAGGATCTTTTCCGGAAACCGCAGGCCTTTATTTACAATTCAGAAGAAGAGCGTGAAATGATCCAGACTCTCTCACAGAATAAAGATGTAATGAGTGATGTTGTCGGAGTGGGAACCGAGATCCCAAGAGAATTTAAAACAGAAGAATTCCGAAAAAAATACCGAATTCCCGGTCCCTATATCATCTATGTAGGCCGTATTGATAAAAATAAAGGCTGTGACGAACTGTTTGACTTTTTTCTCCGGCTCAAAGAGGAATCAGAGATAGATGTCAAATTGGTTCTCGTCGGCAGCACGAAACTAAAAATTCCTTCTCACTCTGATATTTTTTACCTCGGTTATACATCCGAAGAAGAGAAATTCTCTGCGCTTCACGGAGCCGAATTCTTGATCATGCCTTCGTTTTTTGAAAGTCTGTCCATGGTCACACTCGAAGCTTGGGCGATGGGAAAACCTGTCCTCGCCAACGCCAGGTGCACGGTGCTGAAAGGGCAGTGTTTGAGGAGTAATGCCGGGCTCTTTTATAAAAACTATGAAGAATTCAGTTTGGCCTTCCATTTGCTCTTTTTTTCGGAGAGGCTTAGGAAAATCATGGGAACAAACGGGCAAAAATATTTCAATCGGAACTATACTTGGGAAGTTATAGAGAAAAAATATCTCTCCCTTCTGGACAGACTCCAGGAGGGGTCGGCATGAAAATCCACCAGTTTGCAACGTCTCTGACATACGGGGATGCCATCTCCGACGAAATGCTTGAGATCCAGGCTGTTCTTAAGGAAAAAGGATTTGAATCAGAGATTTTTGTCCGGTTTTTTGAGCCCCGCATGGCCAAGTATATGCACGATTATAGAGAGTACAAAAAGTTCAGTTCTTTGGACAATATTGTAATATTCCACTTTTCCATTGGATCGCCTGTGTCAAAGATGTTCTTCCGGATTCCCGACAAAAAGATCATGATCTACCACAATATCACGCCGTATGAATATTTTCTGGACTATCACAGGATTCTGGCTAGAGAGTGTTACAAGGGAAGGTTGGAGATCAGGCTTTTTGCCGATAAAGTCGATCTTGCTTTGGGCGATTCCGATTTTAACCGTAGAGAGTTAGAAGATGTGGGTTATCCCAAGACCGGGGTGCTTCCACTTCTGTTGAATTTTTCCAAATTTGACAAAGAAGACGACGCTGTAACACACGAAATTTATTCTGATGGAAAATTCACCATTCTTTTTGTTGGCCGGGTCATCCCCAACAAAAAATTTGAAGATACGATCAAGGCCTTTTATTTTTATAAGAAATATTTTAATGCAAAATCCCGGCTCATCCTGGCCGGTGATTTCAGAGGGCAGGAACGGTATTATGCCGCATTGCGAAACCTTGTGGATAACCTCGGAGTGGAGGATGTGGTTTTCACCGGGCATATCGATTTCCCTGAACTGGCCGCTTTATTTAAAATTGCCCATGTCTATCTCAGCATGAGTGAACATGAGGGATTTGGTGTTCCTCTTTTAGAGGCGTTCTACAGCCGGATGCCTGTACTCGCTTTTGCTGCCGGAGCCGTAGAAGAAACAATGAACGGGGGAGGACTTTTGCTCAGGGAAAAGGATTTATTTAAGACGGCTGTTGTTTTAGACAAATTGGAGAAGGACAAGAGGTTTAGGGAAAATATCATTGAGGATCAACTCAAAGCACTGGAGAAATACGGGAGAGAAAATGTGAGCCGGATACTTCTGAAGCATATTGAAGGAGCTGCGAGACAAAAATGAGAATAGATCAGCTCATTCCCGCATTTCATCAGGGAGATGCGATTGGGGATACGGCCTATCACATGAAGCAGTTTTTCCTGTCTAAGGGATTTCAATCCGAAATTTACTGTCTATCCAGGGACTTGGGCTTGGAAGGTGACTCTCGGCTATTTGATGAATTTCCATCCCCATCTTCTTCCGATGTGACGCTTCTTCATTTTGGTCTGCCTTCACCTTTGACCAAAGCACTCATCGATGTGTCCAGCCGAAAAGTGATCATCTACCACAACATCACTCCCAGCAAATTTTTCCGGGATTACAGCGAAGAGATGGTGCGGATCACGGATATCGGACGAAAAGAGCTGAAGACCCTCGTGCCTCATGTTGAACTGGCGTTGGCCGATTCGGAATACAACAGGCAGGAGCTCGAAGATTCTGGATTCAGGAATACGGATGTTCTTCCACTTTTTGTTGATTTCTCCAAGTACACCAAACCCATAGACCGAATGACATATGATCTTTATAATGATGGGAGGACGAATATCATGTTTGCGGGCCGGGTGGTCCCGAATAAAAAAATTGAAGATCTGATTAAGGTTGTCTTTTACTATAAGAAGTATATATCCCCTCTTGTGCGCTTGATCGTTGTGGGGAAAACATCTTCTCTTCCGGGGTACTACAAAGGTCTTATCCAGCTTGCGGATGAGTTCTATCTGAAGCCGGAGGAGATCCTATTTACCGGGCACATCCCTGATGAGGAGATGTTTGCGCTGTATAAGGCTTCAGATGTTTTTCTCTCACTCAGCGAACACGAGGGATTCGGTCTGCCATTTATTGAAAGTCTTGTCTTTGACTTGCCCGTTATCGCCTATGACTGCACGGCTGTTTCTTCTACTCTGGATGGGGCAGGAATCTTGGTCAAAAATAAAAGAATCGAATATATTGCCGAACTGATCAAAATGGTGGCTTGTGATTCCGGACTCAGGGAGAAGGTTATCGATGGCCAGCGCCAGAGACTGAAAAAATTCCAGGAGATGAAGCTGGATGAATTTTTACTGAAAAGTTTAAAAGGATTGCTCTCATGAAAATTGCTTTTGTTATTCAGCGGTATGGCAAAGACGTCATGGGCGGATCTGAACTTCACTGCCGCCAGGTTGCCGAAAAGTTGTCTGCTCGAGGACACGACTGTACCGTATTTACGACGGCAGCAAAAGATTACATCACCTGGAAAAATGAGTACTCACCAGGGAAGACCATCCTCAATGGTGTGAATATTGAACGTTTTCCTGTTATCAAGGAGAGGGATATTCAATCCTTCAATGAGTATTCAGACTGGATTTTTTCCAACACGCATACTCACGACGATGAAATCGAATGGATGCGCAGGCAGGGTCCGGAAAGCCTTGAGCTAATACAGGCTTTAGAGAAGGCCCAGAACAATTTTGATATATTCATATTCTTTACGTATCTCTATTACAATACGTTCTGGGGACTCCCAAAAGTAAGTCGCAATATAGCGCTTGTTCCTACGGCGCATGATGAGCCTGCCCTGTACCTTGACATCATGAAAAGTGTTTTTGCTTCCCCAGATGCTTTTGTCTTTAATACCGAGTCAGAAAAAGCCATGCTTGGCAGGCAATTTTCTTTCGAGGGCAAGTATCAGGATATTGTAGGTGTCGGTGTGGAACTGCCGGAAAATGTGGACGCGGCCTCATTTTTGCAGAAATACGAAGTGTCCTTTCCTTTTATCCTCTATGCCGGACGTATCGAGAAAGGAAAGGGGTGCGAAGATCTTATTCAATACTTTTTAAGGTACCACAAGAAGAACAATAAACTATCTCTTGTCCTTGTCGGGAAGCGGCTCATGGAACTTCCCACACATCCTCAAATCAAATGCTTGGGATTTGTATCTCCCGAAGATAAGGATGCCGCCATGGCTTCTGCTCTGGTCACTGTACATCCCTCCCATTTTGAGAGTCTCTGTATGGCGGCATTGGAGTCCATGGCCATCCGGACTCCAATTCTAGTGCGGGGACAAACCGATCCATTAAAGCAGCACTGTCTGAAAGGAAACGGGGGACTGGCGTTTTCCAATTACGACGAATTTGAAGCCATGTTGGATTTATTCCTTTCAAATCCGCGCTTGAGACAAGTCATGGGTCAATACGGCCGAAAGTATGTGGAGGAAAACTATTCCTGGAAAAAAGTCATCGAGAAATACGAGCGGATGTTTAAACATTTCGAACAAAAATCCTGAATGGGGATGCTTTTCTTTTAAAGCTTTTCATAGAAAGATCGACTAAATTTAGATATAATAACACCTTATACTGAAGAACCCAAAAAGATCAAATGGCATTTATCAATTACACTAATAAAAAAATAGCCATAAAGATTGTCTATTACGGCCCTGGTTTGAGCGGGAAAACAACCAATCTCAAATATATCTTCAAAAAAATCGATCCTCAATCCCGGGGAGATTTTATCTGCTTGGAAACGGATGCGGAAAGGACATATTTTTTTGATTTACTTCCCATAAAAGCGGGATTGATCGGAGATTTCCAGGCTCATTTTTCTCTTATGACAGTACCGGGCCAGGTGTTTTATGAAGCTTCCCGGCGGAGTGTTCTCAAGGGAGCGGATGGGGTAGTGTTTGTGGCAGATTCTCAGATGCCGCTGCTGGATTCAAACCTGGAAAGCTTTGATGGGATGAGGAAAAACCTGTTGGCTTTTAACTTGGATCTCAAAACGATTCCCCTTGTCTTTCAGTACAATAAGCGCGATTTGGATAATCTCATTCCTGTGGAGACCTTCAACAATCTCATTAACCCGGATGGGCGCCCTTTTGTTGAGGCGTCGGCTATCAATGGAAAGGGTGTATTCGAAACACTGCGCGAAATAGCCAAAGTCAGTGTCCCTCTTATCAAAGAGAAATTGATGGGTAAAGAGAAAGAAACTGCATTGATAAAAGACAAAAAAAGCGATGTTGAATTTGCTTCCAAAGAAAAACTTTCACCCATTCAAATAACCAAATTAAAACTCGAAACAAGGGAAGATGTGGACGAGAACGTGGAAAAATTGACTCGTAAAGTGATAACAGGAGAATAATATCCCTTGTCGTGTATGATTTGAACTAATTCCTCATAAAAACCCTCTTTAAACCGAATTTGTCTTATTTCTTCTGAAAAAAAAGAATAGTGACGTGCGTCTACTATTAGGGACAGAAATGCTGTATAAAATATCGAGTGCATCTCTTAGGGGAATAGAGGCCTATCTTGTGGACGTTGAGGTTGATGTGTCTTATGGAATACCGACCTATATTACAGTCGGACTCCCCGATGCCGCTGTTCGAGAGAGCAAGGAGAGAGTCAAAGCGGCTTTAAAGAACTGCGGGTACAAATATCCTCCTCGAAAAATCATCATCAATTTAGCCCCGGCGGACAGAAAGAAGGAGGGGTCGTCTTTTGATCTTCCCATTTCTTTGGGACTTGTTGCCCATTTGGATGCCTTTCCTGCTGAGAGACTCGGAGATTATCTTTTTTTAGGAGAGCTGGCATTGGATGGGAGTCTCAAAGCGGGAAAGGGAATTCTATCGGCCGCACTTTTAGCCAGAAAAAAAGGATTCAAAGGGATTGTGATTCCAGAGACTAACAGCAAGGAAGCAGCGCTTGTGCAGGGCATAGAGGTTTACGGTCTGGTCAACCTTCCTCAAGTCGTTCGACTTCTGGACAGTCCGGATTCGGTCTCCCCATCACAATTTTCTCCTCAGGAACTTCAGACACATCCTGACTATAATGTCGATTTTCGGGACATCAGGGGCCAACAGCATGTCAAGCGGGCTCTGGAGGTGGCTTCGGCTGGAGCCCACAATGTTTTAATGATTGGTCCGCCCGGAGCAGGAAAGACGATGCTGGCCAGGTGTTTGCCAACGATTTTGCCTCCAATGACCTATGAAGAAATCATCGAAGTCACACAGATCTACAGTGCGTCCGGCCTTCTGCAGGATGGGGGAATCATAAGAGATAGAGCCTTCAGGGCGCCACATCATACCATTTCCGATATCGGGCTTATTGGAGGAGGTGCCAATCCCAGGCCTGGTGAAGTCAGTTTGTCTCATCACGGTATTTTGTTTCTCGATGAGCTCACGGAATTCAGGAAAAATGCGCTGGAGAGCTTGCGGCAGCCGGTAGAAGATGGGCAGGTCACTGTATCAAGAGCATTGATGTCGGTCACCTTCCCCTCAAGTTTCATGCTGGTTTGCGCTATGAATCCATGTGAAAATGCACTGTCAGCATCACTTTCTTCAGGGGATGAATGCACGGAGAGCCAGAGAATCCGCTATTATTCCAAGATTTCCGGTCCGCTTCTCGACCGCATAGATATCCAAATAGACGTGCCGAAAGTCGAGTTTAAAGAAATAATATCAAAAATACAGGGTGAAACTTCTGCCGTCATAAGAACAAGAGTTCAGAGGGCCAGAAAAAAACAGCTCAAAAGATTTCGGTCAAGAAAGATTTACCGCAATGCACAGATGAGTACAAGAGAAGTGAAAATGTTCTGCCCGGTTGGCAAAGAGGGAAAAGAGTTGTTGGAAATGGCTGTGACAAAATTGGGATTCAGTGCAAGAGCCTATACACGAGTCTTAAAAGTGGCACGAACGATCGCCGACCTTGAAGGGCAGGAGGATATTTGTGCAGACCATATCTCTGAGGCGATCCAGTACCGTATGCTCGATAAATATTTTTGAGTCATCGTTGTAAATTGACCTTGTTGTTTTGTGTGTGATATGTTCATTGTGGCAAGGAGGAAAGTTATGAATGTCAAAATTACTCTGATCGTTAACGGGGTTGAAAGAACAGTTGTTGCAGACCCTTCACGCTCTCTACAATCTGTCTTAAGAGAGGAGTTCCATTTGACCGGCACCAAATATGGCTGCGGCGAAGGACAGTGTGGTGCCTGCACAGTGTTGATGAACGGCAGACGGACCCGCTCCTGTGTTA
>JAZFSR010000134.1:0-2121 GCA_036446295.1 Candidatus Aminicenantaceae bacterium | reverse complement strand
ATTTTTTAAAATGAGGAGTATTGTTTTTATTTTATTTGCCGGACATTATGGAGCGGCATTGGTGGATAGTAGTCCGTTAATTCAATGAGCCGCTCGCCGCCTATTTGGATATTGGCGCCTTTGTAGAGCTTCCCTGTTCCTCTCCCCTCCGTGTCTACATCCAATACCATCACCATGTAAAGATAGCGGCTTTCTATCCTAATGGTCGTTTCCGTATCCCAGCTCCGTCTTTCCATAACAAGCAAGATCTTTCTCCCCAAATCAGTCGGCTGGACCGAGGCGGCAATGATGCGCAGGTTAAGGCCGCGTGTGCTCAAGAAATTGATGACTCCCTTGTTTACTTTTTTAAGAGCAGTCATAAACGCCAGGCTGCCCTTTTCAGCATGAATCTTCTGCAGCTCTCTGACTTCTTCTATGGTGGTATAACCTTCAATCTTGATTTTTATAGTGATCATCCTGTCCGAGAACAGTCCGGCTAAGTTGAGAAGTCTTGCCCGGAATTCCTCCTGGGCCGAAAGAGGGATTGAGAATACCAGGCAGGCCCCGAGTATTGAAAGGAAAAAAAAGCTTCTTGCGCCAAATCTTTTCATCAATTCCTCCTTTATTCTTTATTAACCGGTATTAAGATCAATGAGGAATATAAAATTCCTTTGTTTATTGTAACATCTTTAATGTAAGAATCCAGACAATCTTGGGAATAAGATTGACTTTGGGACAATCACTTCATAAAATCTGTATCTATAGGTATATCTATTAAGGGAGACAATTCTTGTGGCAAAAAGGATTTTTGGGCTCATTCTTTTTTTTGTATTAACCAGCACCCAATATCTCAAGGCTTCCGGATTTGCAATATTCGAGCTTGGAGCAAGAGCGGCCGCGTTGGCGGGGGCATTTGCGGCCAGAGCGGATGATACCTCTGCCATATATTACAATCCGGCGGGAATCGCCTTTCTGGACGGAATTAGAATCAAGACCAACATTCAGTTCAGTCCTCTAAAATCTACGGCATTCTCCCCCGACACCGGACTCCTCTATTCAAGTGCACCACTCCAGATACAGGGACTGTATTATGTGACCTGGAGTCCTTCTGATTGGCTTACTCTCGGTTTCGGGAGGTTTATGCCCTACTCAACAGAAACAAATTGGGGAGGAGGTTGGCCGGGCAATCACTTTTGTATCTCATCCCGGATTATTTCCTATTATTACCGCCCCACTATGGCCATAAAACTGACAAAAGGACTTTCTCTGGGTTTCGGCGTGGATTTTGTTTTTTCGAAGGCGGAATGGAGTCACAATATCGATTTTCCCACTGAGAATATTCTGCAGACCTCCACTCTATTCTCTGTGGACAGCCGTCATCACACCGAAGGGAGTGGGATCGGATTTGTTGCAGGTCTTCTGTGGAAAATCGGGAAAAGGCTTCAAGTTGGAGGAAAATACCAGCATAAAATAGTCATAGAAACAAAAGGAAAAAATACTTTCCATGACTCATTTTTGGGAACTTCAAGCGTATCTATTCTCGGTCCGGATAACAGGTTGATCGGGATACATCCGCTCATGGACCTATACTATGCGATTCAAGATGTCTCTTTCCAGATCTTCCATCCAACGGAAATTGTGTTGGGATTGATGTTTGTTCCCGTAGGCAGACTGACTCTGCTTCTCGATTTTCATTGGAGTGAGTGGAGTAAAGCAAAGAATTGGGAGTTTATTTCTGACAAAACGGGCGCAGACTTGAATCCGGAATTTATGGAGAGTTATGGCAGCTTCTTCGGCATAACTCCTGATTACGGGAAACAAGGTGCAAACCTGAGATGGAAAGACACCTGGAAAATTAAGCTCGGGATAGAATATGCTCTAAATTCTGTGCTGGCGCTCAGGGCAGGATATGCTTATAATCCCAGCGCAGCGGACGGCAAAGTCATACATCCGATTTATCCCGATTTGGACCACAATATAATCTCTTTAGGTTTTGGTTATGATGGTCCTTTGTTTTCCGTGTGGGATGACAAAAAAATGCATGACTTCACGTTTGATATCTTTGTTCAATTCATGTTTTCAAAGACTCAGACTTCATCTCTTCCAGGTTTTGGTTTTTCCTATGATACGGATCGATTTGTC
>JAZFSR010000133.1:0-8883 GCA_036446295.1 Candidatus Aminicenantaceae bacterium | reverse complement strand
TCCTGTCTGAATTTGCCGTTTTTGACATTTTCTCTCAGATCACGGTTTGTGGCGGCAATGACTCTGATATTTACTTTAATATATTGATTGGAGCCCAACGGTCTGAACTGACCGTTTTCGAGGACCCGAAGAAGTTTGGATTGAGTGGTGAGCGGGATTTCTCCGATTTCATCCAGGAAGATAATTCCACCATGGGCTTCTTCAAATAATCCCGGCTTATCCCTGTCTGCTCCGGTGAAAGCTCCTCTCTTATATCCAAAGAGTTCTGATTCAACGAGATTCTCCGGGATGGAAGCCGTGTCGCAGACAACGAGTTCTTTTTCATTAAAAGGGCTGAGATTGTGAATGGCCTTAGCGACCAATTCTTTTCCAGTTCCTGTTTCTCCGGTGATTAGAATCCTTGAAAAATAGGGAGCGATGGTTTCCATTAGGGAGAAAATTTCATACATATGAGGGCTCTTTCCCACCATCCCTTCAAAGTAATATTTTTTCTCAAGTTTTTTTTCTAACTGATAGGTTTCCTGTCTCAATTTACTTTTTTCGGTAATTTTTTCGAAAATCTTCTCGATTTCTTCGAGTTTGGCAGGTTTTTCTAAATAGCCCACCGCCCCATGATTGATGAACTCTATGACATCGTTCGCCATGAGCGGTTGTCCTGTAATGATGACATTCAATAACCGGTCAAATTTCCTCAAATCCTTAAGGAGGTTGAATCTTTCTCCTTTATTCCTGTCGATATCGATGATCACAACATTGATATTGTTAGCCTTAATGGAGGTGGAGGCGTCTCCTATTTTTTCTAAAAAGAAAACTTCACAGTTGTCCGCAATTGAAGATTTCATAAGGAGATCATAGAGGGAAAAATCTTCGATCAATAGCAGCAGTTTTATTTGAATTTGCATCAAAATTGGCCCTAGTTTACGCTTTGTGTTTAAATTATATCAAATCATGTTCAATATTTGTACAAATAATTATATTTTTTGCTCGAATCCTTGACCCCTCGATCCCTTGAATCCTTAAAATCCTGTTATATTTAAATCATTTTTTCTTGGTCTCTCCGGGACGATCCCTAACGAACTGGATGGAGACTCGCCCTTGGATTTCTTCCTCGATCCGGACAATTTTATAATCGGCCTGAGAAAGATATTCCACGTGTGTAAACAGATAGGTCAACCCTTGAGTGACGAGGAAATCGAGCCATGGGCCTCGAGCCGTCTCATCCATAAGTTCCGGAGTCTCTTCAACAAATGTCAATTTGCGACGGTTGGACAACCTGGAAGCTCGTGATGACCGTCTCTTAGCATAGATGTTGAGTCCTTCCTCTCTCTCTAAATAATTCATATGAGGCTGCCATCGTGCGGCCCAACGGAAGTATCTGTCATAGAATTTTGTATTGGAGGCTTTGATTTTCGGATTAGAAGTCATGTCACGAATGATGGAGTCCTTGAGCTCTTTACCTGCGAGTTTCCATTTTTGATAGATAGGCAGATTCAAACTTCTGTAATAGGCGAACCAGCCTCTTGGAATCCAATAATCCCGGAAAAGATAGGGGGAGTAGTTGGAGAACTGCTGCACCCATTCATGTGAAGGATAACCGTGAAGGTTGAGGTAAATATCCGGGAGCCACTTATTATAGAGTGTCCCTCGGACTTTAGCCTCAGGCAGGAGTGGCTTGGAAGATCCCACTTGATTGCTGACATCTATCCCCAAAGAAGTGTAGCGGCCGGCATGGAGGCTGTGGAAAGGAGTCAACTTTTGAAGGCTATAAGCCAAGGCGGCTCCATCAGGATTCTCCATGGGGTGGAGAATGAAGTTAACCTTCTTTGTATACTCCAAATAGCGATCGTCGGTTGCGAGAAGTTCCGCAAATTTAAGGATATAATTTGTGGCTGAGACTTCGTTGGCATGCTGACGACCGCTGAGATAAAGCGTAGGTTTGAATGTAATGAGCCGAGGGAGGGATATGTATTTTCCAATCGGTGAAAATATTTCTAAAACCGGAATCTTTCGGTTTTCAAATGATATTCCTGCAATGTAGCTTTGGATTTTGTCCAGACGCCCAAGTTTATTAACAATATTCAGACATTCCTGGGGTGAAATGATTTCATCAGTCGGAGTTATAGGAGTTGATGGTTCGTTATCTGGAGGAGTTATCGCTGAACCCATTTCTCCGGGAAAGACAGGAAACATTTCTTCTTTGACAAGGTCCTCGAATTTAAGAGAGAGGATGAGAGATTTTAAACATGGAAAAATAAAGGGTGTTTCCAGGACTCCTTGTTCTTTTAGCTTCCTGTGCTCTTCAATGATGTTGATGAGGGAGGTGTATTCTGTTTCTTTTTTGAAATTGAGTTCGAAATAAAGTTGTTCGATGCACTTATCCGTACCATTAAACACGAATGTTGAAACCTTCGGCTTTTCCGTTTTTAGGTTGGGAAAGACGAATTTTTTTGTATATTCAATTTTGTTTTTTTCTTTCCACTTCAAAATGAGCTGCGGGGACCGTGACTGCCAGTCCTCAAATGTCACCTTGACACGACCATGCTGTCCTTCAGTAGAGGGATGGATTAGAGGCAGGATATTTCCCGGAGCGGAATAGCGTGAGCTGTCTTCGGCCAAGCTTTCGTCTTCAAGTTCAATTTCCGTGATGCCTCGAATGAAATCAAGAGTGTCAAAGTAGAGTTCATCATGAATGGATTCAAGACTGCTGATGATCTCTTCATCGAGGCCCAGCCTGTAATCGGGCTCACTCAGCCACAGCTCGAAAAGAAGTTTTTTAAAATAGGGCTGTTTGGTAAATGTGGGTTTATTTCCTGTCTTCTTCAGTATGTAGGAATAGACTTCGGGGAGTACTTCATCCTGATAAAAATCCCAGAATCTCTCCATGTCGGTCTTGAGAGACGTGTCCAGAATCGTCCTTGATCCCTGTTGAACAGTAACCCATCCCGTCGTCAGTTTAACATTTCCCCATTCGGGAAGAACTTTAAGATAAAAATCTTCTCGCGTCCTTGGAGAAAATGTTTCTTGAAGGAGAATACGATTGTTCGAATCAAAGGCCAGAGCTTCATATACAGGTGAAGACTGGTTTTTAATCTCGAATTCGATTTTTTCAATGGTTAAATTTGTATCTCTAGCAATGATTTCATCCACGGGATAGAGTTCTTGAAGCCAGCGGTAAGGATCTGAGTAGAATCGTTTTAGTTGGTTAAAATCGTCATTTTCCTCAGCAAATCTGATGAGGAGATGATCGACATTTTTGTCCTTAAGAAAAGGGACTATTCTTTCCGACAACCAGAAAAAACCCTGTTTGTATGAAGAGAGGACCTCAACTTCCATGTTTTGGACACCTTTAGAAAAAAGTAAGTCTTCGATCTCATCTTTAAATCTCTTACGTATTTCAGGAGATTCACTGATGCCCACGCTTATCCGGACAGGGATAGGCTGCTTTGTTTTTATTAGCTGCCCTATGGCTTCCTGAATTATTTTGAGAGCTTCATCTTTTTCCCAGGCAAAGTCTTTTTGTTTTTCAAAGATGATCTTGCTGTCCTTGAGAGCAAAACTTTTTAACTGGAACTTCTCGGTGCGGAGTGTTTTTTGCAAATTATCCTGAAGGGCCTTTTCGAAACGTGTGTTTTTTTGTGGGAGGTAGAGTTCCAGTTCTACCGATTCAAAAATTTTGTCTTTTATCTCCTCGAGAGTTGTTTTAAGCTGCATGGAAAAATACGCTTCGGCTGTTCCATTTTCTCCTTTGAGGAATTTTTCCAATTGAGCAAAGACATCATGAATGCGAATCTCTCCATCTTTAAACTCTTCCAAATAAGGAAAGGTCCGGCTCAGATAGGACAGTGTTTTTTCCATCCCTTCACTGTCTGCGCTGGTGATGACCAAGGCGCTGGACTTATTGAGGGCTTCTGGCACGACTGTGACAGCCCCCCAGGCTTTTTCAAGATGAGGGATTTTGAGTTTTGCGGTTTTGAGCAGTTCCATGGAGAATAGGTTGTCATTCCCGATAAGAATAGGTGAGATAAGTGTTTTTGGATTTTCGATTTCTGTATCGAGCTGGACGATAGGAAAGGATGCCCCTGTTGTATCCAGGACGAGACGGGAAGCCAATTGGTCAATACCCGGATTATTTTGGCTGTGAGAAATAATGAGGCGTGTGTCCAAACCATCGGCATGAGAGTCCTTGTCTCTATCTAAAAACACGCCTTGTATAGAGAAAAGATTGAGCAGATCAAAACTCTTGCCGGATCGACTGGGCCTGATGGGAGATTTGTAGGATGGTGTGAGGATTCTTTTTGGAAGTCCAATTCTTCTGATGGTCACATCCGAATAGCTCTTCTCACTTTTCATTTGGATGGATATTTGGCTGCATGCAGAATAATTAAGCACGTCAGTCCTATTTCCTCTTCTATGGCTTTGTTGAAGGGCTTCAAAAGCATTACGAGCGTTTTCCATATGGACCCGGTTTGAAAAATCTATCCTTACAGACAGGTTTTTGATTTCTCCGGTGTTGAATCTCAATCTTTTGATAGCGTCATGGGGAGATGATAAAGAAGGGAATTCATAAGCCACGGATTGAATAGAAATGTCCTTGAAATCTGATCCGATTTCATCCAAGAATTCCTTAAGATTTTCCTCTACGGTTTTATATGTATCTCCTTCCTCTCTTCCCCAAATATCCCAGAGGTATGGCCACCGGAGAAAAAAGGCTCTTCCCGTTTTTAAAAGGGTGTCTTCTGATCCGGCAGCGAGAATAATATAATTTCTCCCGTTTTGAGGATAGAGAGAGATCAATCCTTGATGGCTATTTAAATTTTCGAGATTCAGTTTTGCGCTTAAACCGAGTGTTTTGATGAGGTTTAAATTTGTTCCGATGAGAATGTAAATGTCCTTAGGGTTCTCTTTCGTGAGCATGTCGGATTCCCTTTGCACGAGTTCAAAGTCAATGATGAGGCTTTCCAGGTTGGCGCGGGCCGCGATATCTGAAGCTATCGCAAGTTCTTCAACCGTTGGTAAATCCGGGATGATGATACGTAAGGCGATCGTCTCTGCAAGTGAATCTCCATCTCGATCTAACAGCCCTCTGCTGAGCTGGAAGACTTGAGAGAGGCTGTCGATATCGGAGGCAGTTAACGGAAGACAATATAAAAGACATATCAATATTATAAAACCTTTTTTTTTCATGCCCGCTCCTTTCAGTTTTCTGAAGCATAATTGTATGTCGAATTTTTCAATCTGGCAAGTCGATTATAAATCACACTCCTAGTTCCCAAGAACTCTAAAAAAATCACGAAAATGGAAATGCTTTTTGACATAAACAGGGGGTTGTAGTAAAAGTTAAAGGTTCGCATCTATTGACAAAAACTGGAGGCAGGAATGACGATTTCTCTGGACGGCTCAAATTTGACTATTGAAAACATTGTCAAAATTGCACGAGACAATGAACAGGTGGATTTACACCCGGAGGCTTTGGAGAGAATAAGAAAATGTCGGGCGATGCTTGAAGAAAAAATTAAAGCCAAAGAAATCATGTATGGTGTAAACACAGGGATAGGGGAATTTTCTGAAATGGTATTGGATGATAATCAGATCAAGGATTTCCAGAAATATTTGATATATAACCATGCCGCAGGAATTGGTGATCCAGCACCTATTGAATTTGTGCGGGCGGCAATGGCTGGCCGGATCAATGTCCATGCCCATGGAAATTCGGGCTGCCGGCCTGAAATTACGAAAACTTTGGTAGAGATGCTGAACAAAGGTGTGACGCCTTATGTCTGTCAAAAAGGTTCTGTTGGAGCTTGCGGCGATCTGGCTCCCATGTCTCAGATTGCGCTGCTTCTGCTCGGGGAAGGAAAGGCCTATTATAAAGGTGAGCTGTTGGAAGGAAAAGAGGCTATGAATAGATCCGGTATTCCAGTTCCCGATCTTCTTGCCCGAGATGGATTGGCAACTATTAATGGTTCCAATTTGCTTACCGCCATGAGCGCACTGCTCCTTTATGATACCAATAATTGGTTGAAGCAGACTGAAATTGCCGCCGCCATGTCCCTTGATGCACTGAAAGCCAACATGAAACCCTATACCCTCAAGCTTCATGAAGTGCGTGGTTTTCCAGGGGCAGTACGCAGTGCAAAAGCCCTACAAAAACTGATCGCAGGAGGAGATTTAAAAGAGGGTAGAGTTAAATCCCGAGTCCAGGATGCCTATTCCATGCGTTCGACTCCTCAAGTGATTGGCACTGCCCATGACGCAGTAGCATGGGCCCGGATACAGGTGGAAATTGAGCTGAATGGGGTCGGTGATAATCCGATTTTTTTCCCTGATGAAAACATCCATATTTCGGGAGCTAATTTTCAGGGAACTCCTATTTCACTCCCTATGGATATGATTGGGATCGCGATCACGATGGTCAGTATTCTCTCTGAAAGACGGATGAATAGACTCAATAATCCGGCGCTAAGTGTGGGCCTTCCTGCCTTTTTGACCAAAGGTGGAGGGATGTTTTCCGGATTGATGCTCAGTCAGTATACGGCTGACACTCAAATAGTTGAACAGCGTATTTTATCCATGCCGGCATCTATCCAATCCATTCCTGCAGCTGCTGATCAGGAAGATTTTGTGTCTATGGGCATGAATACGGCCATAAAGAATATCCAGATTCTTGATAATGCGTACGGAATTCTGGGGATCGAATTTATGGCTGCAGCACAGGCTTTGGATTTCAGGGAATATGTTTTTGGAAAGGGTGTAACAAAGGCTAAGGATGTCATCCGGAAATATGTTGAATTTCTTGATATCGACAGACCGTTGTATCCCGACCACACACGGATGAAAGAGCTTGTCAAATCCTGTGAGATCCTGAAAGAAGTCGAAAAAACCGTCGGCTCCTTAGAATAAAAAAATCACTCATTATGTGGTTGACTTTGCCCATGACATCGGCTATCATTTGGCGTCTTTTTAGATAAGAAAACAAACACTAGATATTGTATATACCTTGAGGAGATGTAGAACATATTGATATTTTCCTTGACTTTTAGATAGAAAAATCCTATAATTACCCACAAAGCAGTCAGCAAAATGAAAATCCTTCTTATTTTTTTCAGAAAGTACTTTATATTTTTTCTGTTCTGTCTATTGGTTTTTGCTGGAGAGCCCGAAGAGTTCGCAGAGGACAAAACTTTTTTCCATGGTTTTGCGATTCCAAAGCCCGTCATAAGAATTGCTTTGGGTATCAACCTGAGTGACCTCAAAATATCCTCCTCGTCCGGCGTCAAGGTCTATGAGGCCAAGGAGAGTTATAAGCTTATTGCTGACAATGTGGATGAAGTTTGGATCAAAGGAAATAAAGAGAAGTTAGATGAAAAATTTTTAATTCAAGTCATCCAATCTGAAGAGAAGGAAGATGCCGAGATTTTTGCTCAAGAGTTAAAGACAAAGGTTGACAATAAGGTTTCTGTGGTTCAAAGCACTGCAGAGGGAGCGACTGATGCTTACCAGGTCCTGGTGGGGGATTTTAGAACAAGACAGGAAGCCTTAAGCTATATTAAGAAGCTAAACAGTCTGGGGATCGAGGATACATGGGTCCTACGCGAAGACATCACGGAGGGAGAATCGAAACCGTTATGGATTCTTGTCGATGACGTACTCAAGAGTTTGAATAATGATACGATTCTTTATTTTATTCCCAGTCATGCTCGAAGCTTCCTTTCTTTTAATGGAAGAGATTACAGGGGAATTTTTGTCCTTCAGGCGACCCGGAAAGGCGTGGTGCTTATAAACATTCTTAACCTGGATGATTATTTGAAGGGTGTTGTACCTAGTGAGCTGTCGCCCTACCAATTTCGAGAATTGGAGGCGCAAAAGGCCCAATCCATAGCCGCGCGTACGTATGCCATTAAAAAGGCCGGTTTGAATGAGGAATTGGATTTTGATCTCGATGACACTCCAAAATTTCAATTTTACAAAGGCATGAATGCGGAGCATCCTCTGAGCAGTCTTGCCGTAGATCAGACTCGCGGACAGGTTGTTCTGTACAAGGGGAAACTGATTGATGCTCTCTATACAAGCACATGCGGTGGAATGACGGAAGATGTGGAGAAAATATTTAATGGTCCGGCTCTGCCTTATCTGCGCAGCACGGAGTGTGTATACGAGAAACAGAGAGGATATTCTTTTGTGAGTGAACAGAGTATTCTGCCCGTCTATATCGAGGGACAAAACATCGGCCCCCAGATTGCCTATCTCAATAGTCTCGGGATTATTCCCCTGGAAACGGACCCAGTTTTCTATAATGTAGAGGTGTCTTACGAAGAAGCGAAAAACTGGATCGGAAATGCCGCACAGATATTTGGAAAAAATAATATAGTCATAGAAGAGGGTGAGAGGGAACTCAATGTCCGACGGCTTGCTCGATTGATGGTGGATTCCTTTGGTTGGCAGGAAAGAGTTGATAATTTGATGTTTCCGAGTGAGAAAGATTTTATTTTAAAGAGTATGAATGGAGGGGATGGCGATAAGGATGATAATATGGCCTACCTCATTCAGTCGAGTGTTTTTCCACCGATAGATGATCTGCATGATCCGGAAAGAAATATTTCCCGAGGCGAACTCATCATCTATCTCAACAAAGCGGTCCTGAGCCACGAGACTCCTTTTGAGGAAGGTTTTTTTAACAGAATAGAAAATGACCTTGTGTTTATAGATGTCGAAAAAGAAGAAAAACAGTTCGTCTTTTCGCCTGAAGCTTTTATTCTCATCAACAGCCATGGAGATTATCACTTTGCTTCGGAAGTTTATCTTATCGGAGGAGAAAGAATCAGGTGGGTAGAAAAAGACGGATTGACCGGATATGTCGAAATTATTGATCTTCCGCAGACCAAC
>JAZFSR010000132.1:0-7368 GCA_036446295.1 Candidatus Aminicenantaceae bacterium | reverse complement strand
TATTCGAGAGTTTGCTTGTTCCCAATTTATTCATCTCTTGACCTCCTTATGTATTCTAAAAAATATTTTTAGTGCATGCTGGTATCATCCCCATCGAACAGCCTGGATAAAATACTTTTTTTAGAACCGGCCTTTAGAATTTCATCCAAAAACTCAGGGATTTGAAACTTTCGCGCAAAATGTGCCAATAGATTCAGGTGGGATTGGAAAAACTCCGGATGGCTGAGAATCAGACAGACAAGGTGAACAGGTTTATTATCTATAGCATTGAAATCTATGCCCTTCGGGATTCTGGCGATGGCTATGACTGTCTGATCGAGTTCATCCAGAAATAAATGGGGTACGGCTACTCCATTCCCTAATCCGGAGGAATCCTCAGCTTCACGAGACATCAACTTTTTGTGGGCTCCATCTAAGTCAAATTTACTATTTAGAATGCTAATCTTTTCTATCATATATCTTAAAAGGTCACTCTTTTCTGTGAACTCGAGTCTCATGAAAACCAGTCGATGATTTGCCAATTCTGAGAAGGCCATATGATTTATGGGATAAAGGGGAATTTTTGTGGAAAATTCACCTCTTCCGGATGATTTGAAATCTGATGAATGGCCTTCTCCATATTGCATGAGTTTACGAAATCCACTCCCCCCCAGCTTCCGCATGAGGGCAATGATTTTAAAAATATCCCTGGATTCCAACCCGATGTCAGAAGTCAATAGAATGAGTTCATTCAATTCTTGATGCCTCTGCAGCAGCATAATTGTGTCAGGGTTTGGTCGGTGGCTCATTTCAATCAACAAAGACACTGGAATGCCGATGGCTTCGGCAATTTTTGTGATACGATCATATGTTGGTGGATTTAGTTTCCCTAATTCAACTTGAGAAAGGTATGCCGGCGAAACATCCATCTTTTTTGCCAATGTTCGAAGGCTTATGCCGGCGGTTGTCCGCAGCATCCGTAAAGTATGACCGAACATCATTTTATGCATCTTTTCGTTCCAGAATGTTAAGTGTTTACTTTACAATTTATGCATTTGTGCTTTCATTGTCAAGAAAAAAAATGACAAAGGTTCCATTTTCTCTATTCGAACTTTAAAACAAAAATCATCAGTGCTATTTTTTTTCTAGTTTCTGACAAACTTTTAGATTATAATAAAAATAAGTGTGATGTTGATTTTTTAGAGAGGGAGAAAAATGAAAGAGTTAATCGAGGAAATCGCAAAAGCTTTAGTGGACAATCCGGATGAAGTGCGTGTGAATGAGATTGAAGGAGAACAATCCACAATAATTGAGTTGAGGGTTGGCACTTCAGATATTGGTAAAGTCATTGGACGGCAGGGGAGGACAGCCAATGCGATCAGGGTCATTCTTGGTGCCGCAGGAATGACTATCGGAAAGCGGATCAATTTAGAAATCATCGAAAAATAGGGTAGAGTTTCTCCCGCTGACGGCCTCAGAATGAGGGAGTTGGCCACCTTGTTTCGATCTTTGACCTGAAAATCCTTTCCCATTACCAGTTAATTCTGAGGATTTAATAGTATGATCAAAAAAAAATGGAAAGAACGGTTGCTGAAAAATCTTACGGCTCCTCCTGTCGAAGAAGAGCAAGCACTTTTTGACAGAGTGCAGGTCGCCACATGTGTCATTCTTCTAGAAGTGGCTAAATACGACGATGAGTTCAGCTCTATTGAGGAAGAAACAACAAAGGCCATCCTGAAAAAAGAGTTTTCCATCTCTGAAGAAGCCATAGAAGACTTGATGAAAGTGGCTGAAGAACAAAGAGAAGAGAGTGTGGATCTCTGGGAGTTCACCAATGTGATCAATCAGCATTTCAGCAGAGAGGAGAAACTCAAGATTATGGAGGCGGCCTGGAAGATCATCTACGCGGATGAGATACTGAATAAATACGAAGATCATTATGTGCATGTTCTTGCCGGCTTGCTCAGGCTGCGGCATGCTGATCTTATCGACGCCAAGCTCCGTATTCTCCACAGTGACGATGAATAAAGATTCCCTGCCCTTTAGGTGAATTTGTCGTAGTATATTTGGCCTTCCGGGATGCCTTTATTTATCAGCCTCTCCAAACAGGATTCCACCATATCTGCGCTGCCGCAAATATAGACATCGATATCGGCCCTTTCTTTTATCGTGTTTTCTATAAGAGCGGTAACCCGGCCTCTTTTACCCTCCCAAGATGAATCTTCCGGCTCTCTCGATAGAATGGGAATAAATTTAAAATCATTTAAATGCTTCTCGAGGCCTTTAAGCTCATCAAAACAAAAAAGGTCTTCCTTTCTCCGCGTCCCAAAAAAGAGAGTGGTTTTTCTTTGGATGTTTTCAGAGTGGATATAACGGAGGATGGACATTATTGGTGCAAGTCCTGTTCCTGTGGCGATCATCAGGATGTCCCGGTTTGAATCCCGGTAGAAGAATTCCCCGAAAGAACCTCGTACCTTGATATCTTCCCCTTCCTTAAGATAATCATGAAGATAGGTGGAGACGATTCCTTTGCTCACACGGCCGACAAACAGCTCGATGTTGAGTGGCTCCTGAGGCGGGTTTGCCATAGAGAAGGCCCGGAACTCCGGCTCTTTAGAGAGTTTGAATTTAGGGACCTCAAGTTGTATGTACTGGCCGGGTTTAAAAGAAATGCCTTCTTTCGGGGAGAGAATCTCGAGGCTGAGGCCTTTCACTTGATGGGTTAGATTTTTGATGTTTTTTACCCGGACCGTAAATTCCTGTATGAGAAAAAACTCTTCAGGAATTTCTATGGCCATGTCGTTTCTCACTTTAATCTGACAGGACAGCCGGACATTGTCCTCCAGTTCCTGAGTCGAGAGATAGGGTGTTTCTGTGGGAAGGACAGGCCCGCCGCCTTCCTGAACTTTGATTTTACAGTAGGCGCATGTCCCTTTTCCTCCGCAGGCTGATGGAATAAATATGCCCTGCTCCGCCAGGCTGAACAGGAGAGGATTCCCGCCCTCGACTTCCAGATCTTTCTTGTTGTTGATATTCAGCCGGCACAAACCATAATCGGCGATAAACGTGCCGGCAAGTTCGAGCAGCAGTGCCAAAAGCGCTCCGATTCCGGCAATAACAATTATGCCGATGATCAGCTGAGACATAGGCCTGCCTTCATCTCACTGCACTCGAATCATCCCGCTAAAGGCCAGAAAAGCCAGCGCTAGAAGTCCTGTAATGATCAATGTGATGGCCGGTCCCTCCAGGCCCCTCGGAAGTTTACTGCTTTTTTGGAGCTTCTCGCGGATGGCGCTTATGGTCAATATGGCTAGCATCCAGCCGATGCCGCTTCCGGCACCGTAAGCCAGTGACTGCACGAAATTATACTCTCTGATGATCATAAATAGAGACGCCCCGAAAATGGCGCAGTTGACGGTGATCAACGGCAAAAAGACGCCTAGGGAATAATAAAGGGGTGGAAAAAACCTTTCCACGGTCATCTCTACCAGCTGGACAAAGGCGGCGATCACAACGATAAACACGATGTAACGGAAGTGCTCAAGTCCCAGTGGGATGAGAATTTTATAGTGGACCAGGTTATTAAGGGCCGTTGTCGAGGCCATGACAAAGACGACCGCAGCTCCCATACCCAATGCTGATTTTTTCCCTTTGGACATGGACAAGAAGGGGCATAGACCGAGAAAGTTGGTCAACAGGATATTGTTGGTAAAGATGGCCGCAAAAAGTAAAGTCAGCGGATGAATCTGTTCCATTGTCCTAGTCCTATTTTTTTTCCTTATCCTCAAAGCGCGGCTGGAAATACTTAAAGATCCAGACCAGAAAACCTAGAGTGAAAAAGGCTCCGGGAGCCATGATCATGATTGTCCAATGAACAAATCCTTCCGGCAAAATCCTCAAACCCAGGAGTGTTCCAAATCCAAGTGGTTCACGGATAATGGCGATAGTGATTAAAACAAGGGAGTATCCCAGGCTCATCCCTAATCCATCCACTAGGGAGGCCCCGGGAGGATTATGCCTGGCAAAGGATTCGCAGCGTCCCATAATGATGCAGTTGGTGATAATCAGCGCTACATAAGGGCCGAGGGCTTCGCTGATATCCGGCATATACGCTTTAATCAAAATGTCCACAATGATGACATAGGAGGCGATGATCAAAGTCTGCACCATCATACGGATGCGCATGGGCGTGTAATTCCTCAGAAGAGAGACGGTCAGTGAAGACATGCAGACCGTAAAGATCAGGCCTACATTCATGACTAGAGTGTTGACCATCAGGTTGGTTACAGCCAGAGTGGAACAAATACCCAGGATCTGCCGGAGAACAGGATTGTCCTTCCATAATCCCATTAAGAAAATATCTTTTTTCCCTGGCAGGTTCGGCATTATTCTTTCTCTTTGATCGATCCCCACAGCTCTCTCAGGAAATAATCCAGGTCCTGATTCAGAAAGACCTCTACGGCAGAGCTGGTATTGGTCGCTCCGGTGATGGCATCGAGCTCATTGGCCGCTTTTTGTGTCCCTTCCATGGTGAGATAAAATATGTTTTGGCCTCCTTCAATAGGATAGAGAGGCAGGCCTTTGAACTGGTCGGAAAACCAATCCTCTGTGATTCTTCCCCCGAGTCCCGGGGTTTCATTGTGTTTGTAAAAGGCCAGTGCGATGACTTTAGCGGCATCGGGAGTCACCCCCACCATGCCTTCAATAGGGCCCCAGAATCCTGGCCCTCCAACCGGGACAGCATAGCCCCGGATGGTTCGGCCGTCCTCCTCATATCCGATGTATAAGATTTTTCCGCCGGTTTGGATATCTTTAATCTGAGCCGTGAACAACCGCGTAAGATCGTCATTGGAGATGGTTTCCCGGACCGGGATATTGAGGACTTTAAGAATGATTCGCTGCAGTTTGACGATCTGATTGGCTTCGATTTTTGCTTCGTTAAGAAATTTCACCGCACTGACCAGGGAGGCGAAAAACAGGGTGATCAAAAACATGTACACTATCGAAAGGGCCTGTTTTTTCATGCCTTTACCTTTTTTGTTCTCTGAATCTGGCGGATTGTCTGGTCCAGGAGGGGAGCGATGGCATTCATGATGAGAACGGAAAACATGACGCCTTCTGAAAAATTGGAAAACCCGCGAAGGACAACGATCAGGATTCCAATAATTAATCCGTATATCCACTGTCCCAATTTGGTCTTTGCTCCTGACACCGGCTCTGTGACTACAAAAAATACTCCGAAGAGAAAGGACCCGGCGGCAAGTGTCGAAAATACTGGTGGGATTGATCCCAATCCGGCCGTCCTTAATAGTGCGGAACTGATTGTTCCACCCAAGAGACAAGCCAGGGCAAGTCTCCATGATGCCGCTTTTTTATAGATAATAAAAAGGCCTCCAAGCACGATCAAGAGTGCCGATGTCTCTCCCAGAGATCCGGATGTGTGGCCTAAAACCAGATCCTGCCAGGGGAGTATTGTCCCCTCACGCAGGGCTGCAAGTGGCGTGGCTGATGTCAATGTGTCCATGGAACCCGACCAATGCGACAATCCCCCAAGTCCTTTACGGAAGGGCTCAATCCATTGGTTTGTCATCTGAAGAGGAAAGGTGATGTAGATAAAACAGCGGCCTACCATGGCCGGATTAAAGACGTTTAAACCAAATCCACCAAACATCATCTTTCCCAGCGCCACTCCCGCCACAATCCCAATGACAGCCATCCAGATGGGAATCGTCGGTGGGAGAGAGAGGGTAAATATAAGGCAGGTCACCAGCACGGCAGAGGTCACGGGTTTTCCTTGTTTGAATGTAAAAAGGGCTTCGGTGCCTAGTCCGCAGATTAAGACCACGCAGGTCAGCACAAGTGATCTCCACCCGAAGAGATAGATCGATGCCAGAACCAGAGGTATCAGGGCATAGACCACTCTCAGCATGGGCTTTTGCTTGAGAAAGATTGTTTTAGGTGTTTTTTTCACCAGGTGCTAAAGGTATAAAAAGGCACCCGCCTTGTCAATAAGAAAGGGGTACCTAAAAAAAGTGTAAAAAAAGACTTGCAATACTATACAGCTTTTCTGATATAATACTTAGGCAAAAATGCACGTAAGTGAAATGAAGACAAAAAAGCACTTAGTTAAAGCAATTTTGAATCAGTTGGATCAAATTTATCCAAGACGTTATGACAACCAGAACCATATTCTTGAAAAGCATAAAAACAGAGAAGAAATTATTGATCATTTGTTCTACCTAAAGGATGAAGAGTTGGTAGAGCTAAGAGATTGGAGTTCCCGCACACAAAGAGCCTGCGGCTTAATCAGAATCAATTTCCCCAAAGGGAAAGCCTATTTAGAAAAGATATAAGTATTTACTTATTCGTTTCTTAAGGTATCCACCGGATTCGCTAATGCGGCTTTAACGGCTTGAACACTGACTGTCAGCAGTGCAATAGAGAGGACTGCCGCTCCGGCAGCGAGAAAAATCCAGGGACTTATACTCATCCTGTATGCATAGCTCTTGAGCCATTGAGATGTGATCCCTTCATTATAGAAAGTATATTTTTTATTCGTCTTTAATGCGAATTGTGGACGCGGTCTTTAATTCCGCCAATTCGGGAACTCCCTCTAACGACCCCTTATATAAATTATCAGTCAGTTACCCAGCTGCAGATTCTGTCGATGCCCTCGATCACCTTCCCACAGTATTTTGTGAGGAAGTTCTCATCTAATGAGGAATTTTCCGGAAGGTTTCCAATGGCTTCTAAAACCGCTTTTCCGTCAAAATCGACATAGGCAAGGCGTGCCAAAAGCTCTTCTTCACCCCGGCCGAAATTACTCCCCGGGAGAATGGCCACACCGGTATCTTCCAGGAGTTTATGACACATCTCCGTACTGCTGCTAATGCCCTTTGAAGATAAATTCTCTCTGAACGGAGAAAAGTCGGGAAAGAGATAAAATCCACCGTGAGGAGCGCGGACTTTTATGCCGCATTTATCCAACTTTCCGGCAATATGGCTTCCCAGAGCCTTGAGAAGACGCTGGGATTTTTTCAGGTACTCTTCGATCTCGGGCCCCTCTTGGAATGCACGGACTGCCGCGTACTGGATGGGGGCACTGGTTGACGTAAACGTTTCCGTGCCGACAGCGGCCATAGCATCCTGCAGCCATCTCAATGAGGGGGGAAAGACAAACAAGCCGAGTCTCCAGCCTCCCGCACCGCACCACTTGCTCAAACCGCCGCTGAAGATGGTCCCTTCTGGATAAAAAGGAAGGATGGATTTATGTGCACCATCATGGTGAATCTTCCCGTAGATTTCATCAGACAACAGAATAAGCCGGTTCCTCTCTGCCACTTCAGCAAGCTCCTTAAGCCGGTTCTCCGTCATTGTTGTGCCCGTGGG
>JAZFSR010000131.1:0-4952 GCA_036446295.1 Candidatus Aminicenantaceae bacterium | reverse complement strand
ATGATGTCCCTTTAATTATAGATACTAATTAAGTATGATGTCCCTCTAATTATTTGGTATCAATCATTGTTATTTCTGTTCTTTTAACCGGACCCATGTCATCCCATTATTTAGGGGGATAACAAAAGCTCCCCGCTCTTTTTTCCATTCACCTTCAAGCTTATACTCGCCAGGAGCATCAATTTTAGAGGGATAATCGATTCGCAATCTGGCTGATTGAGTATAGAGAGTAAAGGGAGAAAAGCCGAGCTCGACGATTCTATCGGCCGTATCGATTTTGACCGCCTCAAAAGTTCCGGCATCAAGTGTTAACCACAAACCTAACGGCGCAATAAAAACTCGTTTTCTGAAAGAATCAAGAGGAAGCACCTTAACAATATCTCCTTCAACTTCGACGTTTCCACCAAAAGCCTGCCATCCGAACTCATCGTGATGGATCACATAGGTCGCTGTATTCATTGAATGTCCGAAAAAATTTGGACCGTAGTCACCGGAATAGGAATCCCAATCGAGCATTGATGGAAAGGAATGAAAGGCGGCAGAGGCAAATCCTTCCTGATCGATATTCGTCAGCGCACCCATCATTCCTCCATAACCAACCCTCAGCAAATAAAAATCGTCCGGATTCTCGCGGTATTCACTGAGAAGAGGAATGGCGTTGAGTCCGGATCCATAATGGTGGAGCTGTCGTTCGATCCTTTTCAGCTTTCCTCCGTAGAGAAAGTCCCAATACCGCCTGGCATTGCCGTTATATCCCCAGTGAGGAATTGTTGGCATATATCCAAGGATGGAATTGAGCGATACTTCGGCCTTTGTATCAGCCCCGAAATACTTACACCAGGCATAAACTTCCTCCTGTCCGGTCGAATCCCAAGCCATTTCGCTGCCGAAAGGATAGGCCTTTTCAATCCAGACATCGGCTCGCCTTTTCATCGTTTTTTCCATCTCCCCGGCCTCTTCTGTCCATTCTTCTCTCTGGAGATCGAGCAAGATGCTGACAAAAACGGTGCCTTCCATCTGTCCATGCAGGCTGTGACCTCTTGCAAACTTGACCATGGCCAAACTCGTCTGAAAGGCTCGTTCCAGGAACCATTCCCAGGATTGACTGGTCACCAATTCAGTATTATTTCGTGCCAGCCTGTAGAATGACCAATAGGCTGCGGCGGCATGGGAATAGTTGTAGGACCTGTTGACGAGTTCAGCGCTCTCTTTGTTCCAACTTGTCCAGGACCCCCAATTGATCTCCGGATTGTAATATCCTTCCGGAAAATCATCCGGCTCATAGTAGAATAAGCTCTTCCGCACTCCAAACTTCTTGTCGCCCTCATCATACTGAATGCCGCCCCATAGGACATTGTTGATAAACTTTTCGTACTTAACGATCTCTTCCTTGTTAGGGAGGCCAAACTGCTTCATGGCAGCTGCAACCCAGGATCCCGATCCGCCTTCGTCACCCAATCCTGCGATCCAGACGCGACTTTCCCGCTCAACAATACTGTCCTTGCTTCGATCATAGCTCATGACCGAAGGGCTGCGGTGGAAGGGATCGTTTGGATTGACATACCACTGCTTCGTCATCAGGAAATTTCCCATATCTTCAACAACCCGTGCCGCAGGCTTGATCACATAATAATGGATAGACTGTTTAAGTCCGTCCTCATAGGCCACTGTCAGCCGTGCACGGCCCCATATCTGACCTATCAAATTGAAGGCTTCCCAGCCTCCATCCGTTTTAGGCAGTTTTATGATATGGATGGCGTCTCGAGGTTCGACGGTTATAGATGCAACTGAACTTCGGTGTTTTAAAAATAGCTTTCCATTTTGATCCATAGGAAGGATATAACCCGGGATTCCTAGGGCCACAGGCCTGTTGTTGTTTGACAAAGTTTTTTCGATTGACCGGATTTCCGGGACTTTTAGAAAACGGACGCCATAAGTCTTCTGACTGCCAGGAGCCAGCGTTGCAGCTGTCGGAGGATTCCAAGGTTTGGCATTTTTCCACTCCTCATCCACAAACGCCAAGCTGTGTATCATCCATTCAAATGCTCCTTCAAAGGTCTGCCGGGGTCTCATTGGTTCGCTGAGTGTCCGATAGGCCTCAAAGGGTGACTCACCCTCAGGCACGACAAGGAGAGCCGGCCCACGGCCGCTCAGGCGCGTAACCTGCAGGTATCCGGCATCCTGTCCGATGTAAGGATCGAAAAAGGAACATATTTCGTGAGCCTGCTCGAGAGAACGCCGTGATAGGATGTTATTAAAGATCATGGGAATCCCAAGCGCTCCAATCTGAATAGGGAGATCGGCCTTGTTTTCCAGAATAAATTTTAAGACAAGCTGTCCCTTATCCAGTTCCCATATGCGAGTGATATGTAGAGGACAATCTTCCGGTAGAGTGGGAGTCAGATCGGACGAAGCCAGGGTTGTTCCGGATATGGGGAGGGGTATGACCGGTTGTCGTTTGGCGGCTGTCGAGTAACTGTCCCATTGGCCCGCATTCCCGAAACGAGTTCGAATTGTCAGATCGCCCAGATGATGGAAGCCGTCGGAATCTCGACTTTCCAACATATCGAACGGAATAAAATCAAAACTGTCCGTCTCTTTTGGGATAAGGGCCGCAAGTGTTTGAGAAGATTTAACGATTTTTATCAAAAAATCCGGAGTATCAAATTCGATAAATCCCTGGTTTAATCCAAGTGTAGAAGGCAGCTGGGGGCGTTTTGGTTTCTGACTGAAACTAAAAGACGCAACCAAAAGACAGAGAATGAGAACTCCAAAAGACCTGAATAAACTTTTCATCCCTCCTTGCTCCTTATCGATAGATATCTTTATCTTTTAGGATCTGTATAATGCCCTTATTTTTCATCAAAGCCTCGATCTCATCGATAGAGCGGGGGAGTCCCGGAGTCAGGTTTTCACATCCATCTTTTGTAATAAGGATGGTATCTTCGACACGCACGCCGAGGTTCTCCTCAGGAAAAACGGCGAGGATATCGCAGGCAAAGACCATGCCTTCCTTTAAGGGCATCCCTCTCGTCGAGCCTCCTACGTCGTGGACGGCCATACCCACGTAATGAGAACATCCCCCTCCTCCCCGGGTCATAATCTTAAATGCATCCATGTTCAGATCGAATCCTTTTTGCTTGAGGAGGTCTTTGACTTTTTCGTTGACTTCACCGCAGGTTATTCCGGGCCTGTAGAAAGAAATACAGGCTTTTTCGATCTCATAACAAGCTTCATAAATTTCTCTTTGTCGCGGAGTGAATTTTCCATTTGCGGGGTAAGAAATGGAAATATCAACATCATAATACCCAATGTCCGGTCCTGCATCGACGACCAGGAAATCTCCATCTTCAAGGAGCCTGTTGAATTTGTGGTAATGGAGATAGGGTTGGTTTTCTTCGGAGCTTATGATGGGGATATAGGCCAGATTTTTAACTCCTTCTTTTTTACACATGTATTCATAGAGAGCTTCAACTTCATACTCGTACATTCCGGCACGTGTGGACTTCATCATTTCTGTAAGTGCTTTGACCCCGATACGGCCGGCTTTGCGCATGAGCTCGATTTCCGCTGGGGACTTAAAAATCCGGAGATCCCATATCATTTGTGAGCAGTCCTTGACTTCGACTTGAGGAAACCGGGTTTTGAGATGTTGAACGAACTGTAGTTCCCGTGTGAGGCGTCCGTCCCATTCATTGAGCATCATATTTTCTCTTAATGTACCTAACTTTTCATTTGAAACTTCGCGCATCAGTTCTTCGGGTTTAAACGAAGTGTATATAGTGTCCACACGACCGCTCAATCTGGAAAGTTGGGAAGAAAAGCGATCGATTGACGAATATCTTTCCACTCCGGTGTATTCCACCGGATTATGGACCAGCTCAAGGCTGATATTTTCCCCTTGGGCCTGTCGATCTGAAATGGAAAAAAATAGGGTACTTTCCTTTCTGACACCATCAATAATGAGGATGGAATTTGGAATGTCAACTCCGCACAAGTACATGAAATCATTATTTTGAAAAAATTCATTGTATCCGATGACATCCAGGGCTCCCATGATTATGGCCACTCCATCCGGGATTTTTTCCATCAACTTCGACCGCCTCGCGGCAAATTCGGATTTTTCAAAGAGAAGTTCGGCTGACACTAGTGCAGTAAGTACAAAACTTAACATTAAAAGAGTCACCATTTTTTTAAAATAGCGCTTCATTTTCGCCTCCACATTTTAAAATTTCTTTTACCCCAAGCATTTCGGCTGAATATATCACCTTAAAAATAGCCGGTCAATCCTCCCCAATTAAAGGAACCAATTAAAGGGACATCATACTTAATTATTTTGAATTAAAGGGACATCATACTTAACCTGATCTATTCATAAATTGTAATAGAAAAGAAAAGTTGATTCAAGAAAAGCTAAAAATCTGAACATTTGAGTGGATTTGATTTTAAGCCTGTACTGACGGTTATGCAATTCGGTAAGATGCGATGATTTTTACTCATAAAGAGAGACTTTTTCCTTTCGTTCTTCCTTGCTCTTCGATAAATAGCTCTTCTCGTGGTTATTATGTATGTCCACAACAGGACAACCAGATTTTCTCTAACTCCCCCTTCCAGGGAAAGGAGGTGGGCAGATGAATCCTGATTTTCCGCGTGCGTTGTATTATCCGAGCTCCGATTTTAATGATTTTACAACGGATGGTGTCGAACTGGGCCGAGGCCCATTCGGTTCCTTTTAGGTGGACCGTCCGGAAGGTATGGAAAAGCACATAAGCCGCCGAATGAAGAAAGAGCCGAAACTGATTGGCAGAAAAACTTGTACACGAAGTGCGGTCCGACAGCAGATGGTTCTTATGTTCCTTGATCATAAGTTCCATCGCTCCCCGGCCGCAGTAGACCGTTTGATAGATGAACCGGCGATTCCAGTGTTCCAGGTTGGTGATGATGAACCGGGT
>JAZFSR010000130.1:0-2259 GCA_036446295.1 Candidatus Aminicenantaceae bacterium | reverse complement strand
ATTAATCGGCTCCTAAAAAAAGATCATCTGTTTATCCCTGATCAATCTCTGAAAAATTGGGAAACGGCTGTACAAAATCAAGAAGAATCCTTTTTTCTGTCTCTCCTGGAAAAAATAGGGGGAAAACACCATGTCCAAAACCTAAATAAAATTTTGTGGAAATAAATCCACCTATCTTTGATAGTCCCTCGCATTTCACCCATAAGCATTTCCAATTCCGTGATTTTTTTTAGAGTCGGACGGAACCCTTACGAGGTATGTCTCCATTCCTCGCTGAAGCTCCGGGCGGAGACACACTTCTCGACGTCCATCCGACTCTACTAAAGGTGCTATTTTAAGGAAGCATCCCTCTCCCAGTTCAATTTATCTTGAAGGAGATGAAGGGAGGGCGAAGCGGTGTATCTCTGCGCGCAGCAAATTTTGAGCAAGGACGGAGGTGCGCCGCGGAGGGGTCCCGCCTTCATCTCAAGCAGAAGATTTCTAAGCGTGAGTTCTAGTCTCTTTTTTGAATTCGTATTTGAAATCACGGACATGGAAATGCTTCAAAGGTAAGAAAAAATTATAATAAAATGATAATATGTTATGGATGGAGAATGATTTTAGGCTTCAATTTGGAAAATCCTTGACATGATTGAGCTGTATGGGATTTCGAAACAGTACCAAAAACCCAACTGGGCTCTCGAAGATATCACCCTTCGAATTAAAAAAGGAGATTTCTGGTTTGTGACAGGTCCGAGCGGAGCCGGAAAGTCGACGCTCCTTCAAATCATTTTTCGAGAAATTCTCCCCACTCAAGGTCAGCTCGTAATCGACGGAAAAAACATCCTCAAGATACCCGATCATAAAATATATAAGCTTAGAAGAACCATGGGCATTGTGTTCCAGAATTTTCGGCTTCTTTTCCACAAAAAAGTATTCGACAATGTGGCCGTTGTTCTCCAGATACTCGGGGTTCCACAGAAAGAGCAGAGGAAAAAAGTGCTTAATGCACTACGCATGGTGAACCTCCACCATAAAATGTGGGATTTTCCTTCGCAGCTGTCCTATGGCGAACAGCAGAGGGTTGCCATTGCCAGAGCCATCGTCAACAATCCAAAAATTATCCTTGCGGATGAACCCACAGGAAATCTTGATACAGAATTAGCCTTCGAAATCATGAGTCTATTCAAAACCGTTAATGAGCAGGGATCGACAGTCATAATATGTACACACGACAGGGAGTTGATCCGAAACTTTGGAAAAAAAATTCTCTTCCTCTACAAAGGAAAACTTCTCAGAAAGGAAGAATTATAATTATTCAACGACTGAACTATTTCTTGAAAGAAATCCGGAATAACCTGTGGCAGTTCCGTTCCAGGAACTTTTTTTCTATCACAATCATCTGTCTCTCATTTTTAACATTTGGAATTTTCCTATCGCTGTCGAACAACCTGCAGCATACCGCACAAGAACTTTCCCGGAATTTGACCGCTGTTTTTTTTCTTGAAAAAGATTTGAGCAACAATGAGAGATCGACCATCAGAGACAGACTGCAGAACAGTACTCTGATCATTGATGTTCAGTTTGTCAGTGAGTCAGAAGCACTCGAAAAATTTCAGGGAAAATTCCCCGACCTTCAAGCCATTTTAGAAAATTTAGACAAAAATCCTTTTCCTCCTTCTTTCGAAGTGTTATTCAAGAAGGACAATTTGTCCCCTGAAGATATTTTTGCTTTTATTGAACAGATCAAGAGCACAGATCAAGTCAGCGATGTGCAGTTCAATCAAGAATGGATTGAAAGAATGTACTCGCTCAGCCGACTGGCCAGAGCCGTGGGGTATTTCCTGGGAGGCATTCTTGTTCTAGCCTCATTTTTCATCATTTCAAATATCATCAAGCTGAATGTTTTTTCAAGGAAAGATGAGATTGAAATATTGCGCCTGTCGGGAGCGACTAACATGTTTATCAGAATACCGTTCCTTATGGAGGGAACAATCTTGGGGATTTCAGGAGGAGTTCTGTCCTTGTTCCTTCTCTTTGTTCTTATAGAAATCTTCCCTGTTTACCTTGGTTCGTCATTGGGTGTCCTAAATGATCTAATCAGTTTCCGATTCCTTTCGCTGACACAAAGTATTTTTCTTGTTTTCGCCTGTGCTGTCATTGGTTTTTTCGGCAGTCTGAGTTCGCTATCCCGTTTTCTAAAAGGTTAAGGGTCCTATTCATAATGAACATCAGGTTGACACATAGATATTCTTAATTTAAAATCAAAAAAATGGCACT
>JAZFSR010000129.1:0-3371 GCA_036446295.1 Candidatus Aminicenantaceae bacterium | reverse complement strand
TGAAGTAGACAAAATTTTTAATGACGAAAGTGAGGAGCGCAAACAATTTGATGATTTTCTTCTCACGATCGGGAATTTCGGAATAAAGATTCTCGATAAGAAAAGAAAGGGCCAGCCAAAAAGGAAAAAGAGCGACATCGTTTCTTTGGAGGGTCTGGAGCGGACGACCGATCCCGTTAAGCTTTACCTGAGAGAAATGGGTAATATATCCCTTCTTACAAGAGAGGGGGAAATCGCAATTGCCCGAGAAATAGAAAGAGGTGAAAGAAGCGTTATCAAATCTCTCTCTAAAACCCGTCTGGTCTTAAATAGGGTCTTGGCTCTTGAAGATAAGATGGATGAAGATGAAGATATCATCCTGAAGATGTTTGAAACCAGTGAAGATGACATAGCTGAGGGAAGGCTCGAAAAAAAGAAAAAGGCCATCCTCGATAGAATCAAGGAGATCCGAAAATTAGGGATTCTACTAAGCGATATTCCCAACTTAAAAAGAAACGCCACAAGCCGGGGTCGTATCATCGTCAAGATGAGCAGTATCATCCGTGATCTCAATATTCGCCCCAACTTCAGAGAAAATATAATCATCGATCTCCGTGATAGGCTCCGCGAAATCAATGCTCTGGAAGAAAGCAAGGAAGAACTGCTCATCCAACTTAATCGAATCTCCAAAAAGCATATGAAAAAAGACTTGGATCAAGTTCTCAAAGAAACCAATTCGTCAATGAGAGCCCATAAACGTGAAATCGGACTCGACTTACAAGGCCTTCGGAAAATCCTACGGTCAATTACAACGGCAAAAAAAATAAGCGAGCAGGCAAAAAAAGAATTGGTTGCGGCCAATCTCCGTCTCGTGGTATCAATCGCTAAAAAATACAGCAACAGGGGCCTTCAGTTTCTTGACCTCATCCAAGAAGGAAATATGGGTCTGATGAAAGCTGTGGATAAGTTTGAATACAGAAGGGGCTATAAATTTTCCACGTATGCAACATGGTGGATTCGACAAGCTATAACGCGTGCAATAGCCGACCAGGCCCGGACAATACGTATCCCCGTTCACATGATCGAAACAATCAATAAACTCATACGGGTCTCTAGGAGTCTTGTTCAAGAAATCGGAAGAGAACCGACAAGCGAAGAAATTTCCAAAAAGATGGATTTACCCATCCATAAAGTCCGGAAAATTATAAAAATCGCCCAGGAACCCATCTCACTCGAAACCCCGATTGGAGAGGAAGAAGACAGTCATCTCGGTGACTTCATCGAGGATAAGGTGCTTCCTTCTCCCCCTGAAACGGTCATACACATCAATTTACGAGAGCAGATCGATGGAGCATTAAAGACACTCACAGAACGTGAAGCCAAAGTCCTTAAAATGAGATTTGGATTGGGAGATGGAAACGAACATACTTTGGAAGAGGTCGGACAGCAGTTTAAGGTGACTCGAGAAAGAATCCGTCAGATCGAAGCGAAGGCCTTGAGAAAGCTTAAACATCCCAGCCGAAGCCGCAAGCTTAAATCCTTCACCAACGACCAATAAAAACACCCTTTTATTGACTTGATTTTTCAGATTTGTTATAAGGATGCAGAGGGCCTATAGCTCAGCGGTAGAGCCCCCGGCTCATAACCGGTTGGTCCCAGGTTCGAATCCTGGTAGGCCCATTTATTATAGAGGAAAAAATGTGGATATTGAATTTAAAAATCTGATAACACTCCAACAAATCGATGGAAAATTAATAGAAGTCTCTCATTTTTTAAATGACGTTCCCTCCAAACTGAAAAGTATCGACAAAAAAATTGAGGCCAGCTTTCAAATCGTCACGAATGCCAACGACAAGCTGACAGAAAATCAAAAAAAAAGACGAGATGTAGAAGCTAAAGTCCAGGATACAAAAACTCTCATATCAAAATATAAGAGACAGCTTAGCGATGTCAGAACCAACAAAGAATACACATCGCTTCTTCATGAAATTGCAGAAACAGAAAAAGAGGGAGACAGTCTTGAGGAAGAAATTATCAGTGAGATGCTGAAGGCCGATGACATCGAAGAAGAAATCAAATCTGCCGCGCAAAAAGCCGAGGATGCCAAGAAAAATCTCACAAAACAAAAGGCTTCTCTTTTGAATAAAAAAGCAGAACAAGATGAAATAAAAGCAAATTTACTTGTGGAAAAAGAGAACCTTCTTCCCAAAATTCCATCAGACCAGATCAAGCTCTACAATAAAATTTCAACCATAAACAATGGGATCTCACTGTCAATAGTCACAGGAGATTTCTGTTCGATGTGTCACATGCGGATTCGACCTCAAGTCCTCAATGAACTGAAAGGAGAAACGAGTATTATCCTTTGTGAAAACTGTGGAAGGATTCTTCACTTCTAATCCCCCCGTTCATCACGAACTGTGTGGTGACCTCATAATACTTCTGCTGAGACATAAGATTGCCACACTACATTCGCAATGACACTTGTCGGCAGTTTTTATGAATAATTCAGGTCAGCTGATTCTGACCTTAGCCAGCGAAACCACATGATCTCCCTTCTCCAAATTAATGATCTTGACACCCTGAGTGGCTCGTCCTATAGGCCGTACCTTCTCCGCTTTAATCCTTATGATCTTGCCCACCTGGGTTATCAGTAAAATCTCTTGATCGGCAATCGAGATCATTCCAATGGCATTCCCGATTTTTCTATTGACTTTAAGATTCACAACCCCTTTCCCGCCTCTTCTGTGTCTGGGATAGATACCGATCTTTGTCTTTTTTCCGAAGCCCATACTGCTGGCAGTAAACACAAATTCTTCATCATCTCCAGCAATAACCATTCCTATGATTTTATCCTTGGGACCCAAGGTGATTCCTTTCACTCCTGCAGCCGTACGGCCCATAGGCCGGACATCCTTTTCATTGAACTTGACGGCCTTCCCAAGTTTTGTTCCGATGAGAATATCTTTTTTTCCGTCTGTCAACTTTGCTTCGATGAGTTCTATTTTTTTGTTCAGGGAGATGGCGATGATCCCGCCTTTCCGGATATTTTTGAAATCGCTCAATTTTGACTTTTTGATCCGGCCGTCCGAACACAGCATGACAAGATAACGGTTTTCGGAAAATTCTTTCACAGCCACAACAGAGCTGACTTTTTCATCCGGAGCCAGTTCGAGAAGATTTTTTATGGATTTCCCTCTACTGGCGACCCCCACATCGGGAACATAAAGAGTTTTGAGCCAGTACAGATGCCCCTTGTTCGTCAGGAACAACATATAACTGTGAGTGGAGCAGATAAAAAGATTCTGGACGATATCCTCCGCTTTCATACTGATTCCTCTTCTCCCCTTCCCGCCGCGGCTCTGAAATTTATAATAACTTAGAGATGTCCG
>JAZFSR010000128.1:0-4929 GCA_036446295.1 Candidatus Aminicenantaceae bacterium | reverse complement strand
GCCAAAATCTCGGTGGCTTTTTTTTTGTTCGCTTTTTTTAATTCTTCCACCTGCTGGTCAATGAGTTCCTGCTGTTGGTTGAGAACCTTTGCAGAGTGGAGATTGGTTAAAGAAAGACAGACGGCCATAAATAAAAATATTATAATAAATTTCTGTCTCATATCATTTCTCCCTATTGTCTTCTTGACCTTTATCCTACACTATAGCCGTTTAAAAATAAATAATCGATCCGATGGAATTAGACTTGATGTGTGGCATGTTGAGCATATACAATTATTGAACATGGCATAAAAAAACTAGTTAAGTAGCAGATATATATATAAATAACACTATTATGCCATTGGTATGTACAAATAGAGAACATAATAACCGTTTTTGATATCCAGGGAAAACATCTTAACTCGTTTAATAACAGCATGATACATAATTTCTCTCTCAGGCACACTTCTTGCATTAGAAAAGAGTGTTATGAGGAACAAAGAATAGAACAAAATCAGAAAAATTCGCAGCTGTGTAGATTATTAAATCAATGAGCATAGAAAAAGAAGTACGGCCGGGTTTCTTTTCCCTTTCTAGTTTTGTTTCTCTGGAAGATATGAAAAGAGCTTATATTGCCCACGTTTTAAAAATCAATAAATACAACAAGAGAAAAACGGCGAAAATGTTGGAAATCTCCCTGACCACTCTCTACAAAAAACTCAAATGAAATTGAAGCCAGACATTGATAATGTGAATTATTTTTATTCGTAACGCAAGGTTTCGACCGGGTCTGAGAGTGCGAGTTCGGGTGCCCTGGCCCAGAACTTGTCATGCACCTTTAATTGTAGATGCAACTATTTACCAGGAATTTCGTCTTATATTAATAAAGTGACATTTTTCTTGAAGTCTATTATTTTATAGGGAATCGTATGTTTAAAAGCTATCTAAAAACCACACTGCGAAGCATAAAAAAACACCTCGGGTATTCGCTCATCAACATCATGGGATTGGCCATTGGGATGGCCTGCTGTATCCTGATCCTGCTCTTTGTTTTCGATGAGCTGAGTTATGATAAATTCCATGAGAACCACGAACGCATCTACAGGGTCACCAGACAATGGTTCAACGAAGATGGGGTAGTCAGCCTCCACCTCGGACAGGTCGCTCCTCCTATCGGGCCTTTGCTCGAGAATGATTTCCCTGAGATAGTCCACGCGGTGAGAATTATCGGGTCCGGAGGGCTTCTTGTAGGCCGCGATGCCAATTTTTTCCTGGAAAGACGCTTTGTGTTTGCAGAGGAAGATTTTTTTAATGTGTTTACCTATGAAATGATAGCTGGAGATCCTGCCACGGCTCTCCGAGCTCCAATGACAGTCGTTATTACCCAGGAGATGGCTCAAAAATATTTCGGATCAGAAAATCCATTGGGACAATCGCTCACTGTCAAAGCCGACTCAATAAAAGTGGACATGACGGTGAGTGGGGTTATTAAGACCATGCCGCATAATTCCCACTTTCATGCCGATATTTTAGGTTCATTCAAGACCTACGAAGCCATGGCCGGAGAAGAAGAAATGAGGAACTGGGGCAGGAACAACTATAACACCTATCTTCTTCTTGAAGAAAATTATGACATTTCCCAGCTGAAAACCCAGTTGGATCCCTTCATTGACAGGCATATGTCACAGGGTATGAGTGAACGAACCAAACTTCATCTCCAAAAATTGACAGATATTCATCTCCATTCCCATCTCGATTCCGAGATTGAAGCCAACAGCGATATCACCTATGTCTATATTTTTTCCGTCATCGCCTTTTTTGTCCTTTTGATCGCCTGTATCAACTTTATGAATCTAGCCACAGCCCGCTCTGCCGGGCGCGCGAAGGAAGTAGGGCTTCGCAAAGTTGTAGGAGCTCAAAGGTCGCAATTAATCAGGCAGTTTTTGGGAGAATCTATTTTAACGGCCGTTATTTCCCTCTTAATTGCCATTGTCATGGTGATTCTGATTCTCCCCGAATTCAATCAATTTGTGGGAAGAAGCCTTTCCTTCAACCTCGTGTCTAACCTCTCGCTGGTTTTTCTTTTGTTTCTTTTTGCCGTATCTGTCGGCATCCTTTCCGGAATCTATCCCGCGCTCTTTCTCTCCGCATTTAAACCCGTTCGTGTTCTAAAGGGAAAACTGGATATTGGAAAAAAGGGATTTTCATTTCGAACTGTACTGGTTGTATTCCAGTTCACTATTTCAATTGTACTGATCATCTGTGTCAGTGTTGTCTCCAGCCAGTTAAGTTATATGCAGACCAGGAACCTTGGTTTTGATAAGGAACATGTAATCGTCCTTCCCAGCAGCCCTGCAATGGTTGAAAATCTCGATTCTTTTAAATCCCGTCTCCTCCTTAATCCCAGTATTCTGAGCATTTCGGCAGCAAAAAGAGTGCCTTCAGGGCGTCTGCTCGATTCATCCGGTGCGAGTGTGCTGAGCGGTGAGACCAGCCAGCCCATCACCTTCCGTATTGCGCTGTTGAGGGTGGACCATGATTATATCCCGACATTCAAAATGGAGATGGCGGCCGGCCGGAATTTTTCCAGAGAAATACGAACAGATTCCTCTCAAGCTTTTATCCTTAACGAAACCGCCATTCAGAGGATTGGCTGGAAAACGTCCGAAGAGGCGATCGATCAAGGTTTTAGCTACGGCGGCCGCAAGGGACAGATTATCGGAGTGGTTAAGGATTTCCATTTTGAATCGCTCCACCAGGAGATATCTCCTATCGTGATGTTATTATCATCCACCAGCCTCAATCAAATCTCTATTCGGATAAATTCTTTGAACATCCCCCAGACAATGGCCTTTCTACAGGACATTTGGTCTGAGATGCGCCCTGAATATCCCTTTTCTTACTATTTTATCGATGAAAATTTTGACCAGCTTTACAGGTCTGAAGAGAATCTGAGTCAGATATTCAGTTATTTTGCTTTTCTGTCGATATTCATTGGGTGCTTGGGTCTCTTTGGATTGGCTTCCTACACGGCCGAACGTCGAACCAAAGAAATCGCCGTCAGGAAGGTTTTAGGTGCCTCCTCGGGTGGCCTTGTTGTACTGCTTTCTAAGGAATTTAGCAAATGGGTTCTGCTGGCAAATGTGATTGCCTGGCCGATCGGCTATATTGTTATGTCCAGTTGGCTTCAGGATTTTGCTTACAGAACTGGCATTGCCATTGGCGTATTTTTCTTGGCGGGAGGCCTTGCTTGGACTATTGCGTTCCTCACTGTCAGCTATCAGACGATAAAGGCCGCTCATGCAGATCCAGTTTCAGCACTGAAATATGAATAGGGGGGACCTTTTTAATCTTTTTGAGGAGGGAAGATTTAAAGTCGGGATGGACTTGAAATCCTAATGATTCAGCTTTTTTGAGAAGGCTTAAAGCTTCTGAGTATTTTTCCAGCCGGAAATAAACGACGGCAAGGTTGTTGTAGGTTTGGGCATTTCGAGGGTCGATAGCGATCACCCGTTCGTAAGAACCTGCGGCTTTCAAAAACTGGTTTTGTTTGTAGAAAAAATTGGCCAGATTCATATGGGCTTCAATGAAGTCTGGCTTTAAATTGACGGCGTTTTCATAGGCTGTTTGGGCATCAGCTGTCTTTTCTTCTCGTTCCCTTAGAATCCCTAAGAGATTGTATGGCTCTGCAAGCTGTGAATCGAAATCGATGGCCTTGCTCGCCTCCTCTTCGGCTTGCTTGAACATCTCAATAGCGAAGTAAGCCGATGCCCGGTTGAAGAGGGCAATGGCGTAGTCGGGTTTTAAGGCTATGGCCCTTTCACTGGCGGATAAAGACTGTTCGATTGCGCCTTTTTTGAGGTAAGCCGAAGCAAGATTCGCATAAGCTTCATGATAGTTGGTGTTTAGAAAAATGGCCTTATTGAATGTCTCAATCGCGGCTTCGATTTCTCCTGAAGTCAAGTACACACGACCCAAATTGTAGAATGCCTGATGAAATGAAGGATTGAGATCAATCGCTTTAGAGTATTCTTCTACTGCTTTATCAACCAAATTTTTATTCATGTAAATGCTGCCCAAATTATTGTGTGCACCTGAAAGACCGGGATCGATATTGATAGCTTTTAAAGAAACCTTTTCTGCTTCCTTGTATTCTTTTTTGGCAATCAGGGCCGCACCTAAAGTCGTAAGAGCCTCAGTCAGTTCTGGATAGATTCGAAGGGCTGTTCTGACTTCATTGATGGATTGATCCACACGGCCCATCTCCAGATAGAGATAACCGAGATTGGAATAGGCTTTGGCATAATTCGGGTCGAGTTTGATGGCTTTTTTGTATTCTTCTATAGCTTTTTCATTCAAGCTCTTTTTCATGTAGGCAATCCCAAGGTTATAGTGGACCTCAGTTTTGTTCGGCTGGAGCTCGAGGACTTTAAAATAATGTTCAATCGCTTGGTCAATCTTTCCGGTACGCCGGTAAGCGATGCCTAAAAGATTGTGACCATCAGGTGAGTTGGGATCGATTTCAATAGCCCGGAGACTTTCACGGATCAGGGGGGCGTAGTTTTCCCTTTCAAGATATATGAGTGCGAGTATGATGTGGACATCCAATTCTTGCCTGTCGAGGGATTTTCTTTGTTTATAGAGAGAGACGGCTTCATCCAACCTCTCTTTGGGCAGAGGGAAAAGATAGGGATCAAAACGCCTGAGGCTATTGAGTTGGATGATATCTCTCGTAAACCTGCTAAATTTCAAATCGGGTCTGGTGGTGCTCATGACGGAGCCTTGTTCATTGAGGTCGATGGCGCCGAATATGTGGCAGAGTTCATGAAGGAGAGTATTCCTCTTTGTGGAGATAAACTCGACATCCCGGAGAAGGATATAGCTATTGAGATAGGATGCCACTCCATTGAAGTCGTGATTCAAATTATGCTGGCCTGTAAAACCAAGGAC
>JAZFSR010000127.1:0-7175 GCA_036446295.1 Candidatus Aminicenantaceae bacterium | reverse complement strand
GACATCGCATTTTCTGTGGCCGTCATAATGGTATTTGCCTTCTTCAGGAAAAAATTCAAGCGTATGGAGAAACTTATCTGAATCTTTGCTCTTTAAGGCATCAATTAGACCAGAGTAACTGAAATCGGTGTCGAAAACATTGGCTTCTCTTAAGATCTTGGAAGGAGAGTGGGCATCGGAATTGGAGATCAGGGTGTATTTGTCCAGAGCAGATAAGAGCCAATTCATAGACGGATCTGATGAGAGACCTGTTTCCAGAGCAAAAATAAAAGGAGTCATCTCTTCAAAACATTCTTCGATGGAGTCGAAACCGGAATTGGCTCCAAACAGAGAAAACCAGGGAGTCCAAATATGAGCGGGGATCACCACGCATTGAGGGCAGTATTTGGCGATGATTTTCACAAACTCTTTGGCGTCCATTCCTAGAATGGGTCGTCCATCCGAGCCAAGGTTGCCAATGCCCGTCAATTTTCCGTTAATCGTCTCCACCGATTCAAAATCAGGAGCCAGTACCAAAAGATGAACCTTGCGGACTTTCCCTGTTTTGGAATAGATGAAGCTGATCTCTGTGGAAAGAATAAAGGACATGTCATCGGGTGCAACTTGAAAAGATTGGAGCTGTTCATTTTCAGGACGTTGGATGTCCTTCATCCTGAAGAAGCCATTCCCCGACGGCTCAAGTTTATCCTTCATCAGAAAGAACCATTCCGGATGTGTGAAGTCTGCTGTGGCCAGGAGCTGGATCCCCTTGATTTTAGCCCAGTGGGCGAGAGTATCCAACGTCATATCGCGGGCTGTTGCGCGGGAAAATTTCGAATGGATATGGATGTCAGCGATGTAACGCATCTTTGGTGCTCATCGCTTTTTTTGTTGAAGTGACCATTTTATTTAAAAACAATTCCAGTGTATTCAATCTCCTTTGACATTACAAGAGATTTGATTTCTCCATTCAAAGTGCTAAAATAAACAGTGAAGATGAGAGGAAAAGATCAAGTGGAGGGATTCCTTGAAATTTAAAAATGAGAATTAAAAAGAATGAAAAGCGATTTTTTTATCAATCTCCATCAAAAGAGGAATCCAAAATGACAAAAAAATTTACGGGTTATTTTATTTCAGGGCTTTTTTTTATAGGTGTTTTTTCCCTGCTGAGCTGCAGTGTGGCAACCAGGGTGGATATGGATCCAGGCAGTAGAGATTTTTTCGAGTATGCCCGACTTATCATGAGCAAGCAGGAAAAGGATATATTTAGACATCTTCCGGATGCGGAATCCCGAAAGGATTTCATAGTGAAGTTCTGGGAGAAAAGAGATCCTGATCTGAGCACAGATTTCAATGAATTTCAGGAAGAGTTTTACCGGCGCATTGATTATGCCAACGTGCGGTTCATAGAGGGAATTCCCGGTTGGAAAACAGATCGGGGGAGAATCTTTATCTATTTTGGTGAACCGGATCAGATCCAGTCGCATCCCATGGTCAGCAATCCTCTGCTTGTTGGTTACCATGGCTATATCCTGTGGCAGTTCTACCGGTATGGCTTTGCCATTATGTTTACGGACAAACGTGGAGATAGTGTGTATACATTTGATCCGGTTATCGGAGTTTTTTCAGAAGGCGGAGGCATTGTTGGGGATTTCTTCAGTGCTATGGATAGAGCCCAATTTGGACTGCCCTTGAGAACTAAAGGATTTAAAGAGAAATTCCTGGACTTTGGATTTAAATTTAATCGTGAAACGAAGGACTTCAATTTGTCTATTCCCGCAGAGACCGTGACTTTTATTTCAGAGGAAGGCCTTCTTAAGGCTGATTTTGACTTCGAGTTTTATTTTTACAGGAAAAAGAGTACGGAAAATTATAGCTTCAAAGAAAGACGGCATTTTGAAAAATCTGAGGAAGAGACTATCGAGTTGAAGAATCTTGATTTCCACTTTTCTTTTCCGGACTTGAGTCCTGGAAAATACTACGTTGATGTGATCATTATAGGCGGATCAGATATTGGGAAAGCAAGGAAGATCTTTGACGTAAACCTCTAAAGCCGGCTAGGTTTTTTATCTAACTTCAACTTTTACCGATTTTGTCACCGATTTTCCGGTAAGATTGTCTTTAATCTCCATAGTAAACGAGTAGGTTCCGGGTTCGAGATTTCGAGTTTCTGTCCTTTCAACCTCGTTTCCTTCTTCGTCGGTTGTTGTGATCTTAACGGTTTTCTTCATGGGAAGCGGCTGGCTGACAATAGGGTGTTCATATGGGGTAGTGGCGTACTGGATAGCCATCTCCTCTCCCAGGGATATGGAATAATTGATTTCGATGTCACATAGGCCTTCAGCATTGGTTTGACAACCAAAGATGTAGAAGAATATATCCAGATTGTCGCCGGGTGAAAATATCTGTTCAATGTTCGGTTCCATTTGATAGAGCCCATAGGTGAAAAATCCTTTATGGACCGCTGTCTGCATTTCGACGGCAGACATCTGGTTCATTTGGTTGACAAAAAACGTAGGGGTGATGTCAATTTCTGTAAAGGAGCTCGCGTTGGGAAGGGAGAATTCGAAATACTGCGTGCCTACTTTCTCCTTCTGATCTGAGGAGGCTATGGCCATGGCCAGGACATAATCCCCTGGCGGCAGTGGATAACCGATGGAGTAATACGGTTCCGCTTCAGGCTCATATGTTATTCCGTCGGCTTTTTGATTAAAAGGGACGTAGATTTGTTTTTCATAGTCTCCGTTCAACTGCTTGAAATAGAGGTAAATGTTATTTCGGGATATGAGTTGCGTGGGCGTGGATTCAAAGGACGACACCTCTTTTTCTTCATCGGCTGCGGGCTGGTTTATGCCTTTAAAACCAAGGTCGGAATTTTTGCATTTAAAAAAGAAAATTCCATACATATTTTGCTGGGCTGGAAGATACAAAAACTTGAAAACATCAAAAGGAATCGCCGTATTTGGTGTTCGTGTCTCCAACCCTGATTTTATGATGGACAGAATTTCTGCCGGGATGAATTCTCTGGATAATTCTTCCGCAACTTGCCGTGGGTCCTGCACTTGAGCGTTAAGGGTTGGGATGGAAATAGTACCGATGAAGAGTCCGATAATAAGTAAACTAGCATTAAAATTTTTAAGTTTCATGTTTCCTCCTAAATATTAACCTGCGTATTTTTTTATTAAAGTTGGTTTTGCGTCATTTATTTTGACGAACGCAATCCAATACTATAGCAAAAATTGCCATTTATTTCTATAAAAAATGGCCGTAATAATCTTAATACGCATCGGCCCATTTTATTGTTTATTTCTTTGAAATTTGTTCACCGCGTTCTGATGTTCCCGGAACGAACGGCTGAAATGGTGGCTTCCGTCGTTTTTGGAAACAAAAAAGAGAAAGTCTTTATCGGCGGGATAAAGGGCGGCTTTGATGGAATCTTTGCCGGGATTGGCGATGGGGCCTGGAGGAAGTCCTCTGTAAAGATACGTGTTGTAGGGTGAATCGAGCCGCAGATCCCTGGTGCGCAGGCGGTCCTTGAATTGTCCATCCAGCTTTAGTGCATAGATAATTGTGGGATCACAATCCAGCTTCATCTGTTTTTTTAAGCGGTTGTGGAAGACGGCGGAAACGAGCGGACGCTCATCCGGAAGAGATGTTTCTTTTTCGATCAAGGAAGCCAGGATGACGATCTCCCGAATTGTCAAGCCAATCTCCTCCGATCTTCTCGTCCATTCCTCTGAAAAAGTGTCCTTGAATTGAGTGGTCATAGAGCTGACGATTTTCTCAGTCGTGACTCCTTTTGGGAAAAAATAAGTTTCAGGAAACAGGTATCCTTCCAGATCGTACGCCTCACTGTCAATGACAGAGATAGCGGTCGTGTCTTCAGAGGCTTTCATAAAGGCCTGCCGTTCGGAAAAGCCGAGGGATTCCAGATGGTCTGCGATTTCCATCCGGGTCAATCCTTCAGGAATGGTTGCCGCATGAAGGAGGATTTTCCCGTTTGTGATGATGTGAAGAATTTTTTGGATAGAGAGGGGAAGATCAAAGACATACTCTCCGGCTTTTATAGTTTTTTTGGAATAGAATAAAGAATGACCAAGCAGAAAGGCCATTTTTTTATGGAGAATCCCTTCTTTTTTGAGGTGTTCTGCTAAGCTTTTGGCTCCTTCTCCCCTTTCAATTTCATACAGAATTTTTTCAGGTGGGCTTTTTGGGGTGCTCAGAAATTCAAAGACAAACCAGCTCGCCAGGAAAAGGATCAAAATAGCGGCCAGCAGGAGAAAACGCTTAATCATTTTCAGCATCATGGGAATTTTATCTTAGACTTTCCATGTAACCAGAGAGGATAATGACGGCGGAAACTTGGTCTTTGAGGTTTTTTTTGTCTTTTCCTTTGACGTTCTGCTGGATGAGTATCCGTGTGGCCTGTTTGGTTGTAAGCCGTTCATCCCAGTAGATGATGGGTAAATCGAGAAACTCTTCCAACCATTTTGCAAAGGCTTTGGTCTTGTCAACTCTGGGTCCGGAAGTGCCGTCCATTCTCAGGGGAAGGCCTAGGACGATCTTTTCAATCTGGTAATCGGCCACAAGCTGTGTGAAATATTTCTTGTCCTCTTTCTTATTGGTGACCTGATAGCATCCAAGACCCTGGGCAGTGATTTGGAGCCTATCTGTTACAGCGAGACCAATCCTTTTGTCTCCATAGTCGATTCCCAGGATTCTCATGAGACGAAACCTTGAATATTCCTCTTTTTTTTCCGGTGTTTCTCGAGACCCAGATCAATCAGCTTCTCCAAAAGATCCGGAAAGGGAAGGTGGCTGACTTCCCAGAGTTTGGGGTACATGCTGATCTCTGTAAAACCCGGGATGGTGTTGATCTCATTGAGATAAATTGTGTTTGTCTTATCTTGAAGAAAAAAATCGACGCGGGCCATCCCGGAACAGTCGACGGCTTTAAAAGCCTTGATGGACAGATCTTGAATTTTTTTTATGATGTTTTTGGGGAGGTCGGCCGGAATACCGAAAGTCGTTTTGCCGTCGATATATTTATCCTGGTAGTCATAAAATTCACGATAGGGGATGACTTCTCCCGGAAGAGAGGCTTTGGGATTTTCATTCCCCAATACGCTGCACTCAATTTCCCTCCCTCGAATGGCTTCTTCGACAAGGATTTTTTGGTCATAGAGAAATGCCTCAGTCAGAGCTTTTCCCAATTCTTCAAAGCCTTTAACCTGAGAAATCCCAACACTCGATCCCAGGTTTGCGGGTTTGACGAACAGAGGAAGAGAAAACTCATTCTGTATTCTTTTTAGAGTGGTTTCTGTTTGGAACAACCACTCTCCTTCCAAAAAGACGGCATATTTGGCCAGAGGTAGATTTTTTGCCTGAAAGAGAATTTTGGCTGTCGCTTTATCCATGCTCGCCGCCGAGGCTAAAACTGTGGCGCCAATATATGGAACGTCGGCCATTTCAAAAAAACCTTGAATCGTGCCGTCTTCTCCAAAAGGTCCATGAAGAATGGGAAAATAGATGTCGGTCTTGAAATCCTGAGTATTTTCTCCCTTTTCCCAGGGGATGAAGGAGGAAAACCGGCCATCCGACAATTCTGCAAATGAGAGAAGAGGGGAAGGGACTAAGCGCCAGTTCCCTGTTTTGCTGATGTAGATGGAGCGAATTTCGAATTTCTGTGGATTCAGATTTTTATAGATGGAGGCAGCAGAAACAAGCGAGACTTCATGCTCGGCGGAGCGTCCACCGAAGAGGAGAGTAATTTTAGTTCTTTCCGTCATATTAAGACATCCACAACTATTCTAAAGGAATGCCTTTTCCTTGTCCAACACCCCCTAGCCTTCATCATTCATAAAAAATGTCGAAGTTTACTTTTTTTTACTCACCTGAATAATCCAGGCTTGAACTATTCTGTAGATGTCTTCATTCTTTTTAGCAAATTGGCGATGGATGAAGAAATGCTGATGGCCTTGTCTTCCAGATCCAGGAAGTCTCCTTCGGCGAGATGCCCGATTTCTCTTGAAATCACGAGCTGAGTACGCAGCTTGGCGGTTGAGGCTTTGGCTAGACGCAGAAATCGGATAAGCTCGGCTGGAGTATCTCGCTCTTTCCCGTCAGCAATGTTGGTAGCGATGGAAACAGCCGATCTCCTTAGATAATCTCTGAGCACAAAATCTTTGCTCAAGTTCCCGTTCATTGACGCTTGATAGATATCCACAGCAAGATTCCGGGCCTTCTGCCAACAATCCAAATTTTCATAGCTTGATATATTTGTCATTTTTTCTCCCTCTTTCTATTAAGACGCCGTTGTGGCTGAAAAATCTCACTTTTAAAATTGTTTCTCAATTCTGCGGCAAATTTCCATGCAAGAGTTGACAGATTTTAGGCATTTTGGTAGTGTACTTGAGCCAGGATGCGGGCGTAGTTCAGCGGTAGAACATCTGCTTGCCAAGCAGGAGGTCGAGGGTTCAAGTCCCTTCGCCCGCTCCATTTTTTTCAAACCAGAGGGCGCGGTACCCAAGTGGTAAGGGAGGGGTCTGCAAAACCTCGATTCGTCGGTTCGAATCCGACCCGCGCCTCCACCTCCCCGATTGACTTAAGAAAAAAAAAGAGATATAGTTTTTTTAAAATTTTGCCAGAAGGAGGATGCTGATGGATATAGTCGCAAGAGTTCAAGGAATTCTAATGAAGCCCAAAGATGAATGGGTGAAAATAAAGGGGGAATCCCTCCCCATCTCCGTTCTGTTCACTTCGTATGCCGTTCTTCTGGCTGCCATTCCGGCTGTCTGCCGATTCATTGGCCTCAGCCTCATCGGGCGAAAGATACCTTGGCGTCTGGGATTTATCCCTGTCAGTTTCGGCCGCGCCTTGTTTTCTGCCATTTTTCTTTATCTGATGACACTCGTTTCTGTTTATGTTCTAGGGATCATCATCAATGCTTTGGCTCCCACGTTCTCTTCTAAACAGAATCAAGAGAATGCCATGAAAATTGCTGTGTTCAGTATGTCTCCAATATGGATTGCAGGTGTTTTCAATATCATCCCATTTTTAAGTTGGCTTGGCACTATTGGAATTATCTATGGAATATATCTCTTCTATCTCGGGTTCACATCTTCCCTCATGGAAACCCCGCCTGATAAAGTGATCGGTTATGTCGTAGTCTGCCTTGTCTCTGGCATAATATTATT
>JAZFSR010000126.1:0-7552 GCA_036446295.1 Candidatus Aminicenantaceae bacterium | reverse complement strand
ATTATTCCTTCTTTATAGAAATTTTCAAAACATTCTGCAAAGCTCGATGCAGCTTTATAAAGTCTTTTTGCCGAAATATGGACACATATATTCCCACATGCTTCAATAGAAACCAGTAACAAGTGTTTGACTGAAAAGATGTTTCTCTCGTCAGACCAAAATTCTTTATCATTCAAGGATGAATATTTTTTTATCTTGTGAAGATTTTCCTTCACTTCGGCAACTCTAAACTTGATCTTTTCGAGATCCACCATCAAAAAACACTCTCCCTTATAAACTGAACCGAAAATTCATAAAAACTTATATAATCAAGAGAATTCTTTTCCAAAAGATCAAGTCTCAGACTGTCTTCTCTACTGAATAAAAGTTTGCCATTTTTATAGACACTGTGTTGGAATCCTACGGGGGCATAATTCATTACTTTTATATCAATATCTTTTCCTAGCTTTTGCGACAGTTCAACAGACAACTCTAGAGAGTAGTCGAAGGACTGTGAAGAATCTACCTTTTTAGGATCAACATACAAAGCGACATCGATGTCGTGAAAGGGAAGATTGTCCAAGAAGGAGCCGTGAATATAAGCAAAAAGTATCTCATCTCTTTCTATAAGGATTTCCTTTAGTCGAGAGAAGATTTTCTTCTTTTGCAGGCTGTTGTCTCTGTTTACCATGAGCTTGAATTTGATTTGTCTAATCTAAAATTTATCATATGGTTGATTGAAAAGCAAAAAATGACCTCTTTATCCTCATAAATCAATAATTTAAAGTTAATCCGATAATATTAAAAGTCAAGATATTTTGTCAGCTTTTTGATATCAGGTTAATCTGATCAATGATATGGAAAGCGGCAAAACACCGGCATTTCATCGTGGAGCCATCCACATTGACGGGAAAAGGTTTTTCCTTGTCAGGTTCGATTTTGAGCTCTTTCGTAATGCGATAGGATTCGAATCCCCATTGTTCGGATTGATCCTTGATTGAGGAATCCCAGACACGTTTGAACTGGCTGACCAATTTATACATCCCTAGGTCCTTTATGGCAAACATGTGGAAGTCTCCGGACCCCAGTGGAACAGACTTGGCAAAAGGAAAATCGTGTCCGAGATCGCCGTTCACGATAATCATGGCCTGATACATACTCTCGGAAACCAATTTACCATCCACCCAAATTTTCCATCTCGTCCTTTTTTTTCTTATAGTCTTTTCCATTACAGTGAGCACGGCCCCAATAAAAAACGGTCCCTTGTCACCGAACAACTGCCCCAGCACACCCTTGTAGTATTTGACGAACCGGTGTTCAGTGTAGAAAGGAATCCTCCCGAAGATTTCTGCTCCTCCATATCCCACAAAATGCCGGACACACGAATCGTCTTCACCGCTCACGGCTTGGATCACATCACACTTCACTGTTCTGTTCTCCGCCAGAGACGTCACAAAAACCTCGACAGCTCTCTCAATGTCATCAGGCATCCCTAGACTCTTCCCGATGAGATCAGCCGATCCCTTGCGAAGAAAACCCAGGGTAATTTCCGCCAGCCCAATCTCAGAATCAATACAGCCCTCAAGGACGCTGTTAAAAGTGCCCGATCCCCCTGCTGATATCAGAGTCCTGCGCCCCTTCATAATGAGGTTATAGGTCAGGTTCCTGGCTTCCGCATGGCTGTCGACTGCGTGAAGGGAGACATCTTCCCTTCCATACTTCCTGAAAAGGGGGACTATCTTGTCGACTTTCCCCCAGTCTTTGATTGAGCCAGATATCGTCGTCGCGATGACTTCTATCTTCTCGTTACCCATTGGCAGGTTCCCTCTTACATTCTTCCTCAAAGAATTCAAGGGCCGATGCTGTCACCTTGTCGATTTCCGACTGTCCGTCCAGGATTCGGGTCGGAATATTGAACTCTTTTTTTACTGAATTGCAAACGATTAGATAGCCTTCCCGAAGCTTGACCAATTTTTCCTCTGTTTCGTGGACCTGTTTTCTTTCGCCCCTACTCTGAATTCTCTTTATCGAAATACTAGGATCTATATCCAGCATGATGACTGCGTCAGGGAGTTTCATATGGGTGAGCTTGAAGCGTTTAAGTACAGCCAGTTCGGGGAATTTCTCAAATATATGATCGGCCTTCCTGACTCCCCCACCCCTGCCTGTGAGAATCTTTATTGCCGATGAGCAGAGATCGGCATTGAAATATTTTTCCTTGTGCAACTTAGCCCACGCTGTTAGGTTGAGCAATGGGCATCCATCCTGGACGATAATGTCAGGAGAATACCACCTTTGAACTTCGCCCATAATATGGTCCCTGAGCAGAAGTTCGGTCATTTTTGGTATTTTGTAATTCTTCAGTGATTTTGCTGTCTTGGCATATCTTCCCACTGCTTCCCTGAGCTTCTCGGTCAGCAGAGGCTGAACCTCCTTTTGTTTCTCATCCTCGTAGAACTCAAGGTTGTCACTGACCAGACAAACCTTGAAAGAGTCCGACAATCTTATCGAAAGCCGTCTGGAAAGCGTACTTTTCCCTGATCCGTCGATGCCCAGCACCGCCAGCACAAAGGAATGCTTCGCTCGTTTATGTCTCCTGTGCCGATTTGCGGTCTCTGACTCGGAGAGTTCACGGATCATCTTTTCCAGAGAAGCGGTGATATCCAAACTAGCACCCATGAAAATCTGTGGAGGGCCGACGGTGATATTGTTCCAGATAGGCAGAGGGAAAGCGCTCTTTTTTGGAAAGGCTTTTTCAGGCCCGGAGAGAAACACGGGAATAATCGGGACATCCCGATATTCCTCGGCCAGTCTGCCAACTCCTGTCTTGAATTTCCCTATCTGGCCAGGAATCCCTCTCGTCCCTTCAGGAAAGATGATGATGTTGTGCCCAGAACTCAATTTTTCTTTCATCCCCTTCAGGGGATCCTCTGCCTTTTCTTCTCTCACGATCCAGATTGGACGAAAAAGGTAATCAACTATCTTGAATAAGACCTTCCATTTGGAGAAATATTCTTCGGCTGCAACCGGATGAGTCGTCAGGATGTGCTTTGCTGGAAGGATAGAGAACAGAAGCATGATATCCAGATGGCTGTTGTGATTGGCAATGATGATGTATCTGTCCAGAGCTCCTAAATTTTTCCTCCCTGCGACGTTGATCCCAAAAACCAGCTTCAGGAAGGGCCTGAGCAGAAACAGGTTAATCAAGAGACGCAGGGAAAAGATTTTGGAAAGCCCCTTCATTTCAGAAACCTCCGGCTTTATTGGAAAAATACCGGATGTAATGAAAGACAACTGGCGCCGTGTAAAGGAATGACCTGAGGCTATCGAGAACCTGGCCTTTCCCTGGAACCAATTCATCACGCCTGATTCCAAAATCTTTTTCTATATATCTTATAGTGTGACGTCCGATAGCGACTAACGCTGGTATCATGATCCCCAGAAAGATGCAATGCAGTTGTGGTATCCTTGTCCATTCTGAAAGAACTAACGTAATTATGACTATGACCGGAGCTGACATGAAGTACTGAGGTAAGATCCAATGTCGAGGGGGCTTTATTCGTTTTCTCATAAGGATGGAGATAAAATCACAAACAGCAACATTGAGAATCAACATGACTGCCATCCACGTTGAGAAAAGAGACAGATAACCGATGTGTCCAATGCAATAAACGAGAAGGAAGATTCCAAAGTCAATTACGCCTATGGAAAAAAGGGTCCCCTCGATTTCTTTTCCTCCAAGCGTTATCAAGAAGGGAATGACGAGAAATGCATAAATAGGAATAGATATAATGAACATTCCGTAGGCGTCGAGCTGGATGAAGATAATCATGAAAGGGATTGAAAGGTACGCTCCCAGGATGCCCCACCTATCCTGAAGCCTGATGTCCACAAGTGTGAAATATTCTCTTAAGGCGACAAAGCACAAAAGCGCTAGAATCCAGATAGAGATTTTGAAAGAGATGGTCTCTGAGACAACAAACATCAGGGAAAATGTCCACAAATAATTGAGGTAGGAGTCGTAAGTAAATTTGATTTTGAATATTCTTTTGAGGATGGAAAAAAGCGATAAACATAGAAAGATTAGGACAACAATGGTTTTTGGCATATCAGAAAACATCGGAAAGATTCTCTGTAAGCATGTAAGCCAGATTTTGTCTCGATGTTCTTAGCACGCTCTTTACCCCGTTAGCTCACTCGAGTAACTTATAGCACAGGCAAAATTTGATGTCAAAAATTACTGACTCTTCAACCCAGCCAGCCGCTTCTTCGCATCATCAACCTCAGGGAGGCCGGGGTCGGCGTGTTTCCAGAGGAGGAGGAATTTTGTGTAGTGCTCGATGGATTTAGTTTTGTTACCTTTCTCAATAAGCAAATTTAAAAGTAAATCTCATCCCTTTGGCTTAATCAATTCTTTAAATGGAGGATAGTCTCCCAGCGGCTCCAGATCCATTACTGGATGAAGCCATGTATACCTTAGTCCTTGGGCGAGTGCTTCCCGAATAAGCCTTATGGCATTCTCTTTCTCACCAAGAAGCGAGGCTATTCGTGCCCGCCAATATGTATGGGAACCAAAGAGATAAGGCCTTTTTATATTCTCCAATAGATTTGAGAGTCTAAGTGCTTCCTCTTTATCGCCTCTTCTGGCTCCTAAAGAGCCAAGGTATCCAAGATAGTGTATATAATCGGAGAATTCTTTGTGTAAGGCTTCGAATATATCTTGCGCCTCTTCCCACTTCTCAGCCTCGTATAACACTCTTGCCAGTCCGTAGCGATGACTCCTTGTTTCTGATTCTTCTTTCGGTCTACTTTCAAACCATTTAACAGCCCGTTCGAGCACTTGAAGCGATGCCTGCCTGTATCCATGAGCTCTAAGTTCTCGACCTGCATTCATCATAATCAGACCGGGACTTCCTGTCTGTGGCGGCAGAGTAAGGCTCTCGTCAATAAGTTTATTTATCTCTTTTATTCGTCCCAAAGCTGTCAAAGCTCGCATTTCATACCCGAGAGCCTTAAGGCTTTCAGGATATTGTTTTCGTCCATTGCGTGCCTCTTTAAATTCCTGTCTATGATTTCCAAGCATATGATGAGCTGTTGTCAGATAGCCCCACATAGGAACCCATCCTCTTGCCCAACTACTTTCAAGATCCATTTTCTTAAGGAACTCAACAGCTTCTTTAGGCCGGTTAATTTGGTTTGCGGTCCATGCAACCAGATAATTCAACCTTGTTCCTTTAGCTGCAATTACAGTCTGACGCATAGCATTATACGCATCTTCATTATCGCCACGGAGAATAGCTCCAAAATAATCCAGTATGTGTCGATTTACAGGGTCGAGTTTATCTCGATATTTATCTAACTTCCTGTAGAAAGTCTCCAACTCAGCATATTGCCCGAGGTTAAGATAGGCCCATCCAGTCCACATTAATGGCAAAATAAAATCTGGGTCTAAAGCTATGGCCCGAGAGTAATATTCAATAGCTTTCCTGTATTCATAACGGAAGAAAACATGACGACCATCTAAATATTCTCGATAAGCTTCATAGGTAGGCGGTTTCATTCCCCAATCGATAAAAGCAGAAATTTTTTCATCAAGCAAGGATGCCAACACTCCCATAACTTGTTTTCGTAATAATTCAATTGCTTTTACTGGATCATCAACAGGTCCGCTCACCGGATCCAGAGCGCTGAGAAGCTTTCCTTCCTGGGCATCTGTAATCTGGGCATGAAGCCGGATATTTTCTCCCTGAAGATAATAGGCTCCTGAAATAACCTTCCCTGCACCAGTTTCCTTAGCAAGAAAGCGGATACGATCTTTGCCTTCTTTAACACCTTCAGAGACCTCAGATGGGGGCAAAGGCGCTACAGCAACAATGCCTGTTTGCGATAATCCTTGAGTGATCCAGTCAGCAGCCATGAGACCAACCGGATCAAGCGTGGGATCACCGGTCTGATTCACAAAAACAGCAACCACAACTAGGTTTGGATCCAGGCGCGGCCCTCGTCGTATGAAAAGAACCAGAGCGATGGCTGCAATCACCAGCAAAGCCAAAGCAGGGATGAGAAGCTTCTTTAAGCTAAATTTTACTGTTATCTCCTTAGAAGTGATGGCCTTTATCTTTGGTTTAACCCGGTCGGTTGTGGGAAGTCCCTTTTCGATCTTTTCCAGCTCAGACCGAACATCGGCGCCTCTCTGATACCTGGCCCCTTTTTCCTTTTCCAGACATTTGAGGATAACACTGCAGAGGTCGTCGGATATTTGAGGATTCAGTTCTTTTGGATCCCTCGGTGTCTCGCCTTTATGCTTCATGGCAATACCCAGGGCGCTGTCTCCCTCAAAGGGCCTCTGTCCTGTAAGCATCTCGAAGAGAACCACACCGAGTGAATAGATATCTGACCGCGAATCGGCCTCTTTCCCCTCTGCCTGTTCAGGTGACATGTATTCTGGAGTGCCAATCACCAATCCAGCACCGGTTATGCCTTTGGCTTTCAAGGAGCGGGCTATCCCGAAGTCCATAATACGAGCATGGCCCTCTTTATCGATCATGATGTTGCTGGGCTTTAAATCGCGGTGCACAATATCCAAACGGTGGGCTTCAGCCAATCCCTCACACACCTGTTTCGCAACACGCACTGCCATCTCGATTGTCAGCTTCCCAGACCGCCTCAAAAAGCTTTTTAAATCCTCGCCTGCCACATATTCCATCGTAATGTAATGAGTGCCTTCTGTCTCCCCAAAATCATACATGCCGCAGACATTCTTGTGGCGAATCTTTCTTGTTGTATTTAGCTCGTTCCGGAAGCGCTCAATAGTCTTTTTATCAGTAGAAATTTCAGGCTTAATAACCTTTATGGCTATTTCCTCTTTAGCCTTGACATCTTCCACTCTGAAAACTCTGCCCATTCCTCCTTGGCCTAATTCCTCTATGATTTCGTATCTGTCAGCAAATGTGTATCCTCTCGTGAGTTTATCAGAAGGGGTTTCTAGGGTTTTGGTGTGGATTGCGTCCTGAATCCCTGGGAGTGGGGTTGCACACTCTCCACAGAATTTCTGAGAGTCAGGATTATTGGTTTGACACTTAGGACATTCTATTGTCATCTTCCCTCTTTACCTATGTGGTAATAGGATATTTATTTAGGGAGGAGGTGTCAATCATTTAAAAGACCTAGAATATAACGCTTGACGTCTAACGTGATGCGTTATATATTCAACACATGAGTACAAAAAAAATGTCCCCTCTTCATCCGGGAGAGATCCTTTTCGAGGATTTTCTTAAACCGATGGGATTGAGCCAGAACAGAATGGCTTTAGACATCCGTGTGCCTGCCCGAAGGATAAATGAGATTGTTTTAGGTAAGCGCAGAATAACAGCTGATACGGCTTTACGCCTGGCTAAGTATTTCAATATGTCTCCACAGTTCTGGCTGGGCTTGCAGTTAGATTATGATTTGGATATGGCTGAGGATAAATTGGCTGACCGCTTGGAAAAAGAAGTACAAGTTTATACTCCCGCAGTATAGTTTTAGCTAACGTTTTAGCCCAGTCAGCCCCCCTTTGCATCGTTCATTCTCT
>JAZFSR010000125.1:0-6083 GCA_036446295.1 Candidatus Aminicenantaceae bacterium | reverse complement strand
AGAGAGGTTTATTTTGGATCCATTTTTACGTCGATTGAGAGGAATCGATAGATTGATTGGTCCTTCAACCGGTTGGGTTCCTTTGATGGATTCTGCCAGTTTCATATTGTCAAATCCACCTCCCGAATCACCGATTTGTTCCTTGGGTTTTAGCCGTGTTTCTGAACCGGTTCTCGCAATATGCCAAGTTTCACGAAGAAGTTCAGGGGTCCACCGGAAATCCCCAAGGACTGAATCAACGGGATCCTTTCTGATGACCAATGCTTCCCAGGGGCAGACATGGACGCAGCACCAATTATTGCTTTTACATGAAATGCCGATACATCGGCTGTGGATGGGTTCCTCGAGACTAATTTTTCCTTCAATTCGTCTGTGGACGTCATATTTGCAGCTTTCAACGCACAGGCAGCAGTCTGTACAGCGGCTGCGATCCACCTCAATACGCCAGGCTCCCAGTTTTGAGGCGAACCGGTCCGGGACACTGGCTGTGGCATCTAAGAAAGTCCGGGATGCTATTTTTCCTCGATGATGTTTGACTTTGGGATAAGATCCGTTTTCAGGCAAAACTTTGAGCCGATCTTTAAACTTTGTGTAGGTTTCGTCTGCAAAAATAGCCCGTCCGGTTTCTCCCCGAAGCCTTCTGACATCTCTCAATCCCATGGCTCCAAGGATTTCCAGAAGTTGGTCTCTCCAGGAAAGCATGAGGTTTATCACACGCGAAGCGCCCCATCGTGGATCGAGCTCTTCAATTTCGTTCGGAAAGGGAACACGGTCTCCCTGATTCCATTTCACCGTGTCCATTGCAATCAATAAAGGGACATCGACCATAACAATATCAGCCCCCATAATGATTGTTTTAGGGATATGTTCGGCCGCTGCGATTCCACCTGAGGCCACGAGTGTAATCTGATCCCGAAGACCATTCTCAACCAGCAATAAGTGAGAGTTATGGAGAGCGTCCAATAACGTGAGTCCGTTCTCTCCAGAACCATGAATATCAGCGGATAGATGCACTGTCTCTGCTCCGTTTTGTGCGAGATTGAGAATTTTTTTCTCCACATTTTTGGATACGGGGACATTGATGACCGTGAGCACATTGGGATTGATGTCTCTTGCCCTGGACATTCCCTCTACTAGATCTCCGTCAGGATCAAATTCAATGATTGTTGCCCATTCAAGGATGTTTCTAAATTTTTCTATATCGGTTGGTTTTAGTCGGATAAGAAGATGGCTGTAACAGTCTTTCATCTCATCTGTAACGTTGTCTGCAGGAATAGACAAGTAGGTCCTGAGTTTCCTTGCTGCCAGGGCCAGAGAAGACAAAGCTGTTTTCCCTGGAAAAAACGGCATCTTTCCAAAAATTACAGGGATCGGTATTTCCCGGTTCAGCGGAATCTGAGATTTAAGGTTTCCACGGCTATCGAATACCATTCCACAGAGGTCTCTCAACATTTTTCCCAAAGTAACAGAGGTAGAGATGTGCTCTCTTCCATGGATTCCGTCGCGCGTGGGGCGAACAATTTCAGACATATCTGTCCAAATATTGTCGTAATATTCTCCTCCAAAAGGTCCACGGTAGCCTGCCCCGCTTACCGGTATTTTTCCCTGTTCAGCCTGTTCATGGATGGAACGGATTATGTCAGGTGTATATGTCCTATCTCCCAAGGCGAAATAATCTTCATTGGTTAGCATAGTGAGTGCTTCTCTCGGACATTGCATGATGCAGGCGAAACAATTCCTGCAGCAGTTTTCCTTGGGATCAGCCAGAATTCGGGAATCTTCTTCTGATCGAGAGTGACAATCATAGATACATGCCTCAATGCACGTACCGCAGTTAATACATCTGTCACTGCGCAGGATCCGATAGGGAATGATGGTGGGATGTCGTGAAAGAGTAGAGATGGGTTTGAGCTTTAGGGTCCGAATCATCCTTCAAGCTCCTTGGTGTGTTTTTCAATGACCGGAACTCTTTTCATGTGTTCTTCCGGAGACCAATCCGGAACACGGAGACCAAAAACTTCAGAAATAAAATCCCTCCGGCCGTCCAGATCTTCGATAAATTTCTTTATGGTTTCAACCGGAGAGCCATATCGATTTTCAATCCGGTCCTCTAAGACAAGATAACATTCGCGAAGTGGCAGCCGTGTCTGACAAACCTCCTCACACAATCCGCAGTGTAAACATTGAAAGGGCGCGTAGGCTTCGCTCAGATTAAGTTCTACACCATTTAACATTGCTTCGGACATGCGCAATTTTGTTCTTCCTGTGACCAATTCATCATGAGTGAGATGGTAGGCCGGGCAGACAGATACACATGAACCGCAAGATGTACATCGTTGAAAACTCTGATTTAAAAGGAGTTCACCTTGATCCTCTTTATTGGGAACGTTCCAGTGATTCGGCTGTTTTGGCCGAATAAGAGCGGCGCAGAAGCCCAACACAGGAGAGAAAAAATGTGCAAAAGTCAGAATTACAGGGAATATGTCGGCACGCAGAAAAAGGGCAGGAATACCAAAAAAACGTCCCTTGATTTTAAAAAATTTATGAGGATTGAGAGTCTCATTTTGATCCAGAGTATTCTTATCTGTTTTTAGTCTTTTCAGATAATCTCTAGTGTATTTGCTTTTGATAAAGGGCGAGTTCCATATTCCAATCCCGTATGGATAGCCCCCGTACCGGGTGGCCAACCTGACCATCATCTGGATGAGAAGAAGACTTAAAGCATAGTGGGCAGATTTTGTGTAGTCACAGCTAAAAGAGACAATGACAAGATAGTTGAAATTATTCCCACTGCGGCAGACTATCACTTCAATCGAGGGTTTCACCTTGAATCGCCGTGTGAGCTTCCGAACCTTAGATGTAAAATGAAGCAGCTCTTTTCCAGGTACGACAACTTCCGCCCCCAAAAGGCCCGGGCCGATCCGCTGGGCTTTTAGAGGAAAATACCGGTCTGCCCAGAGATAGCGGGATGCGGTGGAGTCTTCCGCTATTTGTATATTTTTTCCATTTAATGAAGATAGAAAATTTTGTTCACTCTCCAAGGTTTCGAAGTGCAAAAGGGCCACATCCTGTTCCGGGGCTATGGGGTCTTTTAATCCGGTATGTTCTGCAAAAAGGAGGTTTTCTCTGATCATGGATTCACGGTCAAAAAGCACAACATGTGATGGCAGGTGGTCACTTTTGGTGAGGTCTTTCAAAAAATCAAAGGAACTGTTTGAGGTTTCAAATGTGAGAAGACAAGTGCCGTCGTATTGAGGTTTGGGTCGAACCCGTAGGGTGATTTCGGATAGGATGCCAAATTGTCCCTCGGTTCCAAAGAGATTTGTAATGGCTGTGCTTTCAGAATTCAATTCTTCGATGGTTCCGTTGGGACGGACGACGCGGACGCCAAGAACCGCATCAAAAACACTTCCGTATGCATAACTGTCCAACCCCAAACCTCCTGTCGAGATCCAACCGGCAACCGTTGAAAACAAACTTGTGGGGGTTGTCATGGGGACCAAACCATAGGGCTCAAGTTTTGCAATCACATCCGCCCACCGTGCACCCGGTTGTACTCGACAGGATAACCGTTCCGGATCTATTTCAAGAATGGTCATCATAGGGGAGCAATCCACGACAATTCCATTCTTTGTAGGGACGGCGCCTCCAAATGCAAACGAGCCCGAACCTCGGGGGAATACTCCCAATTTCTTTTGGCTGCAGAAATCTAGAATTTTAGCGATGTCTTTTTCATCCTGAGGCTGTACGACAAGAGTCGGTGTTGTGCGGTAGAGCAGAGTTTCCATTAATGGTGGAACTCGCGCCAAGTCCATACTGTAATTTCGCCGTTCAAAAAAGTTCCTGGTTATCCGGCAGTTTTCACCCAGGAGAGATTGTAGCTCTTTAGACAATAAATCAATTTGCTGTTTTCGAGCCGGTGTATCTCTGTCTGTCAAATTCCTCAGGAATAATTTCAAGCGGCGTAGAGGTGATTGAAAGAAAATGTAGACAAACCGTTTGTATGTATTGCGAAGATTTAAGCCTTTCAATTTAGGTCAAAAATATTAACGAACAACAACACATTTCATCTGTTTCTGGTCACGAATCAACAGTTTTCCATCGGTCAGAGCCAATGGAGCCCAATTTGTTCCCGGCTCGAGTAATTTTGCTTTAGCCAGCTCTTTGAATCCAGTAGGATTAGGCTCATGGAGATACAGGACGCCTTTGTTGCCGTCCATACTGAGAAACAATCCATCCACTAAAATGAATCCACCTTTGTCAAAAAGAGGAGTGCGGCCCGTTTTCCACATGATTTTTCCGGTAAGATCCATACAGACCAAGCCATCTCTAGTTTCATTGGTGCTGCAGTGACCGTAGAGATATTCCTTGTAAAGGATAGCGGGATGAACATGGGTGCCAAATTCGTCAGTTTTGAACAGTTCTTCCACGACGAATTCCCCCTGCTCTTTTGTGACCTTGATCATAGCCGAACCGGCCCGATAACCTCCGGTAATGAATATTTGTCCGTCTCCTATTTCGGTAACATTGGGAACAGGAATTTTACACTGCCAGCCTTCATAGGACCACAGCACTTTTCCGGTCTGCGGATCCATCCCCAAAACACCGGCGTTGGCGGGAATCATTACCAGGTGATCTTCACCCGAACTCTTTATTAGTTGTGGTGAGACATAACCTGTTGCCCCGGGAAGTACGGATGAGGCCCACTCAACAGATCCATTGAGTTTGTTATAAGCAACAACTCCAGCCTTTTGTGTTTGAGAGGCGAGAATTACAAAATCGCCATAGATAAGGGGATTTTGCGAAATGCCCCATCTTGGAATGTCTCCACCCCCAAAATCTGTCCAAATATTTTTTGACCAGACAGCTTTGTGTGTTTCCATATTTATGCAGTGAACATGTCCAAAGGGACCGCAAATGTAGACATATTTTCCCTCAATAGTCGGCACGGATCGAGAACCGGGGCGGTCGACCTGTCCGGGAGCATTATAGGAAAATGTCCATTCCTCTTCTCCTGTTGCCAAATCAAGGCAGCGCAGGATGTCCTCTTTATTTGTAATCCGGTCCAGAACATAGACCTTCCCTTTGCTGACTGCCGGGCCGCCAAAGCCATCACCTAGAGGGACGGTCCAAAGCACTTCAGGTCCTTCGGCAGGCCACGATTGTAAGAGGCCTGTTTCTGAAGAGATCGCATTGCGGGTTGGGCCGAGATACTGAGGCCAGTCGTTGCCGAAGCTCAAGCTGCCGAGAGTCGCTACAAACAATAAAGTTATTACGACGCATTTTCTCATTCGATTTTCTCCTTGTGATCCATAAAGTGATTTTAAAGCAAATTCTTACTTAATATATCGAAATAAACAATGACTCGCAATAATTTAATCTAAAAATCCAAAGAAATTGGAAGGAGCATAAGGATTCGAGGGGTCAGAGATTCGAGCGAGTGGAGGAAATATTTCGAAAAAAAAATTGTATCTTCAGAATAATTTTTGTAAATTATAACCACGGAAAGGCGATTATGACAACATTTGAAAACGAATTTTCTTGGTCGGTTTCCCGGGATGCTGTTTTTAAGACATGCCGCCGAAAGTACTTCTATCAGTATTATGGATCCTGGGGAGGCTGGAGTTTTAATGCAGAAAACAGAACCAGAACAATATATATACTCAAGCAGCTCAAGAATAGACAGATGTGGGCCGGATCAAAAGTCCATGAAGCCATCGAAAATATCCTGAAAAACCTCCGGGATGGTGTCGGGATTGATGAAAACGAGATCATTGAGGATACGTTAGGTCTCATGAGGGAGGAATTTAAAAGCTCTCTGTCTAAAATATACCAAATAGAACCTAAAACCTGTGCCTTGTTCGAGCACGAATATGAAGTGCCGGTGTCTGACCGTGAATGGAAAATTAATGCAGAACATGTTGACGACTGTCTGAAGCTTTTCCTTCATTCAAAAGTGTATGAAGATATTTCCCACCTGTCTCCGGATCAATGGCTGGAAGTCGAGGAATTCTCTTCTTTTTATGACAACGGCATTAAAATCTATTCAGTTTTTGACTTTGTCTGCAGGAAAAACGAAGTGG
>JAZFSR010000124.1:0-2485 GCA_036446295.1 Candidatus Aminicenantaceae bacterium | reverse complement strand
TCAAAATGACTTCTGATTTAAAAACGGCTCATGTTTTTTTAAGCTGTTTCAGTCAAGAACCGGACCCACAGATTCTGGAGAAACTGGAAAACAGAAAGGGGTATCTCCGAAGATCTATTGCCTCTCGAACAAATTTAAAGTATAATCCAATGCTATTTTTTTTAATTGATCCGTCTCGTGCGTATGAAGAAAATATTGACAAGATATTAGAGCGTCTAAAGAAAAAATGAATATCGATCCCATTCAACTCATCAAGAATAAAATCTTAGAAAGCAAACGCATCGCCATCACATCCCATCTTCGGCCGGATGGAGACTCTATCTGTACGAGTCTGGCCCTTTTTTTTATGGGAAAACTGTTAGGCAAGGAAATGGCGATTATCAATAAGGATGAAACACCGTTTCCCTTCAATCATTTCCAGGACGTTGCTCATATCAAGATCGGACAAATCCCCTCAGGATATTATGATGCCATCATTCTGCTTGAATGCGCCAATGTATTAAGATCAGGACAGGATAGTCTCAAGAATGATTTCAAGATTAACATGGACCATCATTTTTCTAATGATTTCTATGCGGATATCAACTGGGTCGATCCTGAGGCCGCCGCCGTAGGCAGCATGGCCTTCCTTCTTGGAGAAGAACTGGATATCGCCTTCACTCCTCAAATTGCAAACCATCTGTATTGCGCCCTTGTTTCGGATACTGGATCCTTCCAATTCTCAAACACAAGAGCACGATCTTTCGAAGTCTGTTTCAAACTCATCGAACTCGGCGCTAGCCCCATCAATACCACTGAACAGCTGTTTCACAACAATTCTCCTGAAAAAATCAAGCTTCTGGGAGTTGTCCTCTCCACACTTCGTATGAATGACAAAGGGAACATTGCTACCATCACCATGTTCAAAAAAAACCTGGCCGATCTCAACCTTAAAGAAATCGAAACCGAAGATATCACAACTCTTGCCCGATCCATTAAGGGTGTACAGATGGTCCTGTTTTTCAAAGAGATTAATGACAACACATATCGAGTCAGCATCAGATCAAAGGATGAGGCCAATGCCGCTCTTGTTGCAGAGCATTTTGGCGGCGGTGGCCACAAACACGCAGCGGGCTTCACCGTCAGCGGACAGCACGAAAAGTTATTGAAGGAAATACCAAAGACCGTAAATGATCTGCTGAAAATAAAGTCTAAACTAAACTGACATCATAGACCCATGGATGGATTGATACTTGTCCATAAGCCTTTCAAACTCACATCTCACGATGTCGTCGACAAAATCAGACAGATCCTCGCCATAAAAAAAGTGGGGCATTTCGGCACTCTGGACCCTTTCGCGACAGGGATTTTGATCATCGCTGTTGGAAAAGCCACACGACTTTTTCCATTTTATCTGAAAACAGATAAATCCTACACCGCTCAAATCAAACTTGGAGTCGCCACTGACACATACGACTTGTTTGGTAAACAGATATCCGAAGAGAACCCAAATCTTCCCAATAAGACGGACATTTTAAAAACAATGAAAAATTTCCTTGGGGAGCAACTCCAAGTCCCCCCTCTCTTTTCTGCAAAAAAATTCAAAGGAAAGCCACTTTATACTTATGCCCGGGAAAACAAAAAAATCAAACTTAAACCATGCCAAGTTACTATTCACGAATTTTATCTTAAAAAAATGCACCTTCCCTATTTAGAGTGTTTTGTCCGATGTTCATCAGGGACGTATATTCGTTCGATGGCTCACGATCTGGGTCAAAAACTGGGCTGTGGAGCACACTTGACACAGCTTCAACGCACAGCGATCGGCCCTTTTCTTCTCGAAGACTGTCTTCAGTTGGACAACATCGCAAAGCTCGCTTCATCCAAGAAATTCAATGAATTTCTTTTACCACTTGAATCTTTACTCCCTGAATATCCAAAAATCATCTTGACTGAGAGTGGGGCCAAACTTGCCAGAAACGGTAATACAATTCATCCGGAAGACATTCTTAATATATATGGCTTACTGGAATCTAATGGGAAAAAAGATCCGAATCACGAATCTCTATTCAGATTGTTCTCTCCGGATGGAATGCTGTTGGCGCTGGCTAAAACACAACACAAAATATCCGGACTTCATCCTTTTCTGGTTATGGACACAGGAAAAAATCTCGAATAATTATCCAACTTTTTGAATTCATTCTGACTATAGTCTTGATATTTACGTTAAGGTATTGTATTTTATTTAAGAAATGAGACTAAGTAAGAATCAAATTGAGCACATGAGTTTCGTCATTGCGCGTAACTTATTAAAAGAAGAAAAAATCATTTCCGATGACAAACAGAGCCTTATCGAAGGACTCATCAATCTCATCACAGAGGAATTTCAAAAAGAGGATAAGCTCGATCAGGAAGTCAGAGGAATTCTCAATGAACATATGGAAAAGATCCGGAAAGACAACATCGAATACCAGACAATGTTCAGAATGATCAAGAATAAATTAGC
>JAZFSR010000123.1:0-8737 GCA_036446295.1 Candidatus Aminicenantaceae bacterium | reverse complement strand
AGATTGGAAGTAAAAAAAACGAAAGAAACAAAAAGAACGATATAAAGAAAATGATGTTTTTTCAAAATTGCTCCTCTCTATAAATGGGTACGTTTTTTCCATTCTAAAGTGTAACACAATAAGATTGTCACCAAGAACTTTTAATAGCCGCAGCTGGGGGAAGAGAAGATTGTGGGCAGGAATGGAAATTGAGGATATTTCTTGATATGCTTAAATCAAGGAGACAGTAATGAAAAAGCTCTACAAATGTAAAGTTTGTGGTTTTGTTGCGAAGAAAACAGCTCTTCCTGAACTATGTCCCGCCTGTGGTTTTAAGGGGAAGATTTTTGAAGATTTTGAGCCGAACGTTTCTGAAAAGAGAAGGAAGTCACTCGAACTGCATGCCCATCCGGCCATGGTCCATTTTCCTATAGCCGTTATCACCTTCATATTTTTTATCAATCTCTTCATTTTGGCTAAAATCATTCCGTGGCACTCTGTGTTTGCGGACTCGCTTAAGGCGATGGTCTGGCTGCTTCCGTTTGTTGTGCTTATTGGGATGCTGTCAGGACTCTACGACGGGAAACTGAGATTTAAAAAAATCAACACACCTCTCCTCAAGAAAAAACTGCTTTTATCCATTCTCTTGATAGCCGTTTCGACGTCGCTTTTTGTTCTCCAGTATGTATTGGAGCTTGATCGATCGTCGTTCAGCCTGTTGATTCTGGCCCACAGCCTTGTTTTATTGGGCTTCGTCACGATCCTGGGATTAATTGGGGGGACACTGCTGGAATCAAAAGTTAGAGGCTGAGAAATTTAGTCGGAAGTTCAATCAGGATTCTTTCCGTTTTTGTTTTTATCTCGTTTTCCCATAAGCTCTTGTAAATTTGTGGGGATAACCACTGTAAATGTGCTTCCCTTTCCGACCTCACTTTCGACATGGATCTTGCCGTGATGTTCTTGTGCGATCTGGTAGCAAATGGAAAGTCCGAGACCCGTACCCACTCCTACGCCTTTGGTGGTAAATCCGGGATCAAATATGTGATTCAGCTTTTCAGGGGGTATGCCCTGGCCGGTATCGGTAAATTTGATGGTGATGTAGCCTTTATGGGCCAAAGTTTCGATTGTGATGGATCCCTTTCCCTTGATGGCCTGTTTTGCATTGATCAGAAGATTGACAAAGATTTGGTTCAGCTGGCATTTTTTCTATGGCATAGCGAAGAGCCGTCCGGGGCATGGTGATTTTGTGTTTCATCACGTACTGAAAAACTTCATCCGGAAATCTATTGCTGATTTCCTTAAATAACCAGCCGTAACCTTTCTGGACCATATCATCCTCATCATGTAAAAGAAGATCAGAGATCGCGAATCCATCAGCCAGAAATTCTCTTTTTTTTGCAGGAAGAATCATTGAGACAGCCGCGGCGCGCCGTTCCCACCGGTTTTTCTTACGATGGGAGTTCTGACCCCATAATGAGATATCTCCTGGTCTTTTTTAAAAAACCGTTTGACACTCTCTTTATACTCAAGATCAATGTGTTTTTTTAATTCCCTTCTGACCTCTTGGATGATCATTATCTTAATTTATTCTATCATAAACCAAACCGGAACGTCCTATTTAGAATCTATTCGATTAATTGAAATTAGAGTAATTAAAGGGACACTATACTTAATTGTAACGCGGGTAAAAATAAGTATGATGTCCCTTTAATTGGATAGAGAACTTAAAAAATTTGCAATTTTCTCGATGCCGCCCATATGAAACAACTCGATCAAATGACTTCCGATGACAGCTGCGTCCGCTTTTCCTCTCAATTGATTGATGTGTTCTTTTGAGGAAATTCCAAAACCGGCAGCCACAGGTAGTTTGCTGGTTTTCCGGATGGTCTCGATAAACTCTAGCCCTGAAGGATCGATTTTTTTTTGTGCGCCTGTAATTCCCACTTTCAGAGTCGTATAAATAAATCCACTTGCTTTTTTTGATAGAGTTTTGAGCCTTTCTGTTTTTATATCGGGAGACACAACTAAAATAGGATGGAGAGACTGTTTTCGGGTGATTTCCAGATAGTTCATGTGTGTTTCATCAAAGGGAATGTCGGGAAAAATCAGTCCGCTAATTCCGGCCTCTGCACTTTTTGTCACAAACCGTTCAAACCCCATCTGGAAGGCAATGTTGACATAGGTCATAAAAAGCAGGGGAACATCAACGCGGCCGCTCATTTCTTCGGCCAGAAGGAAACAGTCCCTCACCGTGACTCCGGATTCGAGAGCGTGCTGGTTTGCACGTGTGATGGTAGGGCCGTCGGCAAGTGGATCGGAAAATGGGATCTGGATTTCGATCAAAGAGGCGCCATTGTCCGCCATGGTTTGAATCAGTCTTTTGCTGGTTTTAATATCCGGGAATCCTGCAACGACATGGGTCATGATCTTGAGGTTCTTTTCACCGGAAAAAATCTTGTCGATTTGATTAGTCATCGGCTGTCTCGCTTTTGAGAAAATCGATCCAATTTTTAAAATCGAGTTTCCTTGCCGTGATGAAAATATCCTTGTCACCCCTGCCGGAAATGTTGACGACCATGAGATTGTCCTTGGGCAGCTTCGAAGCCAGCTTGATTGCATAGGCCACGGCATGTGCCGATTCAAGTGCAGGCATAATCCCTTCTGTTCTTGTCAGTGTCTCGAAGGCCCGGAGGGCTTCATCGTCACTGACGCTGTCAAAGTGGATCCGCTTGATATCATGAAGGTACGCAAGCTCAGGACCGATTCCTGCATAATCCAGGCCCGCACTGATGGAATGGGTGGGTGAAATTTGTCCGTCTTCATCCTGGATAAAATAGGATTTGTAACCCTGAGCAATTCCAGGCCTGGAATGCACGCTGAATCTTCGGGCATGGAATCCCGGTTCCGGACCGATCCCTCCGGCCTCCACACCGTAAAACCGGATTTTTTCCTCTTCAAGGAATGGAGTGAACAGTCCAATCGCATTGGATCCGCCTCCCACACATGCCACAAGAAGGTCGGGCAGCCGGTTTTCCGCATTTCTGATCTGTTCTTTTACTTCTCTCCCGATGACAGATTGGAAATTTCTTACGATTCCCGGATAGGGGAATGGCCCCAAGGCGGATCCCAACAGATAATGTGTGTCCGCCAGATGTTCTATCCAGTATTTCATGGCCGCATTCACGGCATCCTTGAGTGTTTTGGTTCCGAATTCCACTGGAATCACTTCTGCTCCCAACAACCTCATGGCATAGACATTGGGGTACTGACGTTTGATATCCTTTTCGCCCATAAAAATTTTGCACTCAAGACCAAACTTGGCTGCAGCCGTGGCTGTGGCAAGTCCATGCTGCCCGGCGCCTGTTTCAGCCACAAGGCTGGATTTTCCCATTTTTTTTGCAAGCAGCGCCTGGCCTAAAACATTGTTTATTTTGTGAGCTCCCGTATGAGCCAATCCCTCCAGCTTCAAGTAAATTTTACTTCCTCCGGTTATGCTTGTGAGATTCTCGGCAAAATACAGAGGAGTGGGACGGCCGGCATAATGTGTTAAAAGACTTTTCAGTTCTTTTTGGAATCCATCTTCCTGACTCAACCGCTCATAGGCTATCTCGAGCTCATCGAGGGCAGAGATAAGCATCTCAGGAACATACTGTCCGCCGTAAGGTCCAAAATACATTTTGTTTGAATAGTCTTCATGAGACATGATGTTCTTCCTGCAGATTTTTGATTTTGTTAAAAAATTCTTCCATTTTTTTTGGATTTTTCCTACCGGGTTTATCCTCTATCGAGCTGTTGACATCCACAGCAAAAGGATTCAGAGTGATCACACGGTGGATATTGACGGCAGAAACACCGCCCGCAATGATGATTTTTTTCCCTGTTTGAATGGCTTTTGTCCCGATATTCAGATCGAACATGATTCCTGTCCCGCCGTATGTGTTCTTCTTGAATGTATCCAGTAAAAAAAACCGGCAGTTGTGGCGCTGGATAAGATTCAAAGAGTGTTCATCCTGAATTCGAATGGCTTTCCAGTAGGGGAGCCCCAACTCACGGCAGAAATGAGGACTTTCGTCACCATGAAGCTGGACAATGTCCAATCCGACCTCCTCGTACACACTCCGGATCCTTTCGATGCTGTCATTGACAAATACGCCAATCTTCTGGTGCGATCCCTGCATCCCCTGACGAATAATCTTGGCTGCTTTTTCCGAACTGAGGGCGCGAGGCGACTGGGGGTAAAAAATGAAACCCGTATAGTCGGTCCCGAGACGGATAGCGGCATTGTAGTCTGCTAAATTTGTCAGGCCGCAGATTTTGACTTTAACCATAAACGAGCTCCCTTAAAGCACGTGCGATATCCTTCTGTCTGAGAAGAGATTCGCCGATCAGAACTCCCGAGAATCCGCTGTGTTTTAATTCTGCAATATCCTGACGCGACTTTATACCGGATTCGCTTATGACATGGATATCTGTGGGGATAAGAGGTTTCAATCGGAATGATGTACCCACATCCACCTCGAATGTTTTGAGATCCCTGTTGTTGATACCAATGATTGCCGGATTGATTTTGAGGGCGCGTTCCAGCTCAACTTCGTTGTGAACCTCAACAAGGGCCTGCATGCCGAAAGAGAGACTTGTGTCGTAAAATTCCTTGAGGGCAGCATCTGTAAGGCAGGCCGTGATCAGAAGTACAAAATCCGCTCCTATGTTAAAGGATTCATACACCTGGAAGGGATGAACAAGAAAGTCTTTCCGCAGGACAGGAAGACTTATGTGATTCTTGACATCGGTGAGAAAATGTTTTTCCCCGAAGAAGAAATTTTTTTCAGTGATGACCGAAACGGCGGAAGCCCCGCCTTTCTCATATTCAAGAGCTAATTCAACCGGATTTAATTCTTTCCGGATTATTCCTTGTGAAGGGGAGCCCTTTTTTACTTCGGCAATAATAAAAAAATTCTTATCCAAGAGAGAAAGAACATTCACGGGCTTTTCCCTTTTCTCCAGAATAAAATGGCTGGATGAGAAGGCTTCAAAATTTGCTGACTCATCTTGAATGATGCGGTCAGTTATGGTTTTTAGGATGGAATCCATGTCAGCTCTTTGTCAGTCTTATCAAATCCTGGAGTTTTTTCATAGCTGATCCCTGGTCAATGGAATTTTCGGCAAGTTTTACAGCTTCCTTGAAATTTTCGGCTTTTTTTGCCACATAGATCGCGGCTGCGGCATTGATTACCGCAATATCCCGTTTTGGCCCCTTTTTTCCTTTAAGAATATCCAGTGTTATTTTACAATTTGTTTTTAGATCTCCTCCCTTCAAATCTTCGGAAGAACAGATGGAAAATCCGTATTCTGTGGGATCGAAATCATAATTTTTGATCCAGCTGTTTTGTACTTCAGAAACCTTCGTGGTGCCTGTCAAGGTTATTTCATCCAATCCGTCAGAGCCGTGTACAACCATAGCTCTTTCCATTCCCAAATTGACAAGGACTTTTGCAATCTTTTCTGTGAGACCGGCATCAAAGACTCCGATGATCTGATAGTCTGCTCCGGCTGGATTGACAAGCGGTCCAAGGATGTTGAAGACCGTTCGGATCCCTATGTCGCTGCGGACAGGAACAGCGTGTTTCATGGAAAGATGAAACTTGGGAGCGAACATAAAAGCGATACCTATTTTATCCAGGGCATTTTTAACGACTTCGGGTGGAGTGACAATGTTTATTCCCAGTGCTTCCAGAACATCGGCACTCCCGCATTTTGATGTGACAGACCTGTTTCCGTGTTTGGCCACTGTGACTCCGGCTCCCGCTGCAATAAAAGCGGCTGTGGTAGAGATGTTGAATGTTCCGCTTGCGTCCCCGCCTGTTCCGCAGGTGTCCACTACTTTGCGTCCTTCCGGCTTTTTGATAGAAAAGGCTTTTTGGCGCATGATCCTGGCAAATCCCGTCAATTCGGACACAGATTCGCCCTTGAGACTCAATGCGGTCAGGAAACATGCAATCTGTGCGGGGCTTGCCACTCCGGATGTAATAGCATCCATGACTTTTTCTGCGTCCACATCATTGAGACTTTCTCCGGCAAATACCTTTTTTATGGCAGTCTGGACGATCGATGGCTCCGGTTCATGTCTCAGGAAGTTTTCGAGGATCATGGTACCGAAAGAAGACCCTATGGATTCGGGGTGAAACTGAACGCCTTCGATGTTATAGCTCTTATGCCGAACCGCCATAATATCCCCGTCTTCACTGACGGCCGACACCTCCAGGTCCTCTGGAAGCGAAATTTTTCGTATCACCAGGGAATGGTATCTCACGGCCTTGAAAGGATTTTTAATGCCGCTAAAGATACCTTTACCATCGTGTGTAATTTCCGAGGTTTTTCCGTGGTAGATGTTTGACGCACGGACGATTTCACTACCGAAAGCAGCTCCGATACACTGGAGTCCCAAGCATACTCCGAATAAAGGAATTTTCCCTTTGAATTTTTTGATGATCTCGACTGAGATGCCGGCGGTGTTCGGTCTTCCCGGCCCGGGAGAAATGATGATGTGCGAAGGATTCAGTTTTTCAATCTCGGGGATAGAGACCTCGTTGTTTCTTTTTACGGTCACATCATAGTTCATTTTCCTGAGGTACTGAAAAATGTTGTAGGTGAAGGAATCAAAATTATCGAGGAGAAGAATCATTGGTCTCTCCCTTCGTTTGTGATCCGGATGGCTTCCATCAATGCTTGAGATTTGTTAATGGATTCCTGGTATTCTTTTTCTGGTACAGAATCGGCTACAATGCCGGCTCCTGCCTGGATGACGGCAAGCCCGTCTTTGAGAATTAGAGTCCGAATGACGATACATGAATCCATGTTTCCGTTGAAACCGAGATTGAATACCATTCCTCCATAAGGGCCCCGTTTATCCGGTTCAAGTTCGGCGATGATCTCCATAGCACGAACTTTTGGAGCGCCGGTCAGGGTCCCCGCAGGAAAAGTGGCCCTAATGACATCAAAAACATCGTAGGATTTGTCCAGTTCGGCTTTGATGGTGGAGACAATGTGCATGACATGGGAATATTTTTCAACGGCCATAAAATCTGTGACTTCTACACTACCGGGAGTGGCGACTCTTCCAAGGTCATTCCGGCCCAGGTCAACAAGCATCATATGTTCTGCCTGTTCTTTCGGGTCATCGATAAGTTCTTTAGAGAGCGTCAGATCCTCTGCCATGTTCTTTCCGCGCGGCCGTGTTCCGGCGATCGGTTTTAGGAGAATCTCCTTATTCTGCACTCGGACCATCACTTCGGGAGATGAACCCACGAGACAAAAATTTTCGAAATCCAGAAAGAAAAGATAGGGTGAAGGATTGAGGATCCTGAGTGTCCGGTAGAGCTCAAAAGGGGAAATATCAGTTTCCACCAACATTTTTTGGGAAAAAACGGCCTGGATGATTTCACCATCCATGATGTTTTGTTTACATATTTCCACTTTCTCCAGAAAGACGTCCTTGTCCATGTTGAAACGGACGTTGATTTCTTTTCCAGGTGCAGCGTTAGGCTCGTTATAATTTAGCTTTTGAGACAAGGACAAAGATATTTCTTCTATTTTTTTTACCGCCTCCTGATAACTCAACCGGGGATTTTTCCCAGGCGAGGCCGACACGATTATTGAAATTGACCTTTTTATTGTGTCATAAACCAAAAGAACCTCGGGGATAATCAACAGGCCGTCTGGAATAGAACTGTCTCCGTTTTTTACGGGAATGTCTTCGAAGAATTGAACGGTCTCATAGCCCAAGTAGCCTATGGCTCCTCCAAAGAAGGGAGGAAGGCACGGGTAATCGGGAGCTGAGAATTGTTTGAAATATTCCTTTACCCGCAGCAGTGGATTGTCCATTTCAGAAATGTCCTGTGTTGGGTTACCGCTATTTTGATACTCGGTTATTTGGATACGCCGGCTTGTAATCTTTATTTCACATTTTTTTCCAAGGGCGATGATGGAATACCTCCCAACGTTTTCTCCGTGTTCGACGGATTCGAGAAGGAATTTGGCACGGGTTTTCACAAAAATAGAGAGGGGAGTCTCAAAATCGGCACGTTCTTCCCGTAAAACCGGAATGATGTTGAATTTTTTCGCATCAGCTAAAAATTGTTTTTCATCTGGAAATATCATTGTCTTCTCCGTTTTTAATAAATTTGCAGTAGAAAGACTTTAAAAAGAAATTCTTCTTACTTTTTATAAATTTAGAGGTAGAATAATTAGGCGGAGGGAACCGCCCACCAGATGGAAGAAAAGATGGATCTTTGTGCGGGCGAAATCAATAATGAATCGAGTTTCATGAGCATGAGAAGAAATATATGGATTTCCCGGAGACATGTCAAGCAAAAATCAACATTGCCTGATTAGTGGAATTCAAACGGTCACAATTCTATCCGAACCCCTGACGATCTCGTAATGAGTCTTGAAACCAGTTATTTAATGATTTCCTTTAGACTGGCATCAAGCCTTTTACCACTGGCGGTCAGAACTTCCTTAACTTCGCTGGAAAACATTCCGCCCATCATACCGAGGTTCATTGCAGCGATTTCGACAGATCCGTCCTTTTTTTCATAAACCGATACTCCCATGGGCATCATGACCGACATTGCCTTTTTTTCATCATTTTGGAGAATGGTGTATCCGCCCTGGGAATTGCAAAAATATAAAACTTTTAGCCTGGTCATCTCTTTTAGGCCGGAGTCTATATATTCCTGCTGGAGGTTTCTGACATCAG